>NZ_DATIND010000096.1 GCF_035474595.1 Longimicrobium sp. | reverse complement strand
CGCGGAGGCGGACTGCGTGCCGTTGTAGCCGCCACTTCAGTGGCATCTTCCTCTGGAGTGCGACCGTGGCAGGCCGAGTTCGCCCGCACCGCGCCGATTATCCTCGGGACCGGCATCATCGCGGCCGCGGTGATGCGAGTCGGCGCGCCGCGGGGTCGTCTCGCACCGATGAAGTCCGCGGAGGCGGACTGCGTGCCGTTGTAGCCGCCACTTCAGTGGCATCTTCCTCTGGCGTGCGACCGTGGCAGGCCGAGTTCGCTCGCACCGCGCCGATTGTCCTCGGGACCGGCATCATCGCGGCCGCCGTGATGCGGGTCGGCGCGCCGCGGGGTCGTCTCGCACCGATGAAGTCCGCGAAGGCGGACTGCGTGCCGTTGTAGCCGCCACTTCAGTGGCATCTTTCTCGACCGTACGACTGTACGACCGATGCCGAGCGACGAATCGATCACCCGCGCGGCGGAGTGGCTGGCGAGCGCCCGGCGCGTGCTCGTCTCCACCGGCGCGGGGATGTCGCGGGAGAGCGGCATCCCCACCTTCCGCGACGCGCTGGAGGGGCTGTGGGCGCAGTACGACCCGCAGGAGCTGGCCACCGAGCGCGGCTTCCGGAAGAACCCGCGCCGCGTGTGGAGCTGGTACGCCGCGCGGCGGCGCAGGATCGCCGAGGCGGTGCCGCACGCGGGGTACCACGCGCTGGTGGAGATGGAGGCGCGGCTGCCGTCGCTCACCATCGTCACGCAGAACATCGACGGGCTGCACGCGCTGGCCGGCTCGCGCGACGTGGTGGAGCTGCACGGCAGCATCCGCCGGGCGAAGTGCCTCGATCGCCATCACCCCTGGCCCGGACCGGTGCCGGACGACGGCGCGGAGGAGAGCGATCCCCCGCCCTGCCCCGTCTGCGGATCGCCGCTGCGCCCCGACGTGGTGTGGTTCGGGGAGATGCTGCCCGAGGCGGCGGTGGAGCGGGCGTGGCGGCTGGCGGAGGAGTGCGACGTGCTGCTGCTGGTGGGGACGTCGGGAACGGTGTGGCCGGCGGCGGAGCTCCCCGCCGTGGCCGCGCGGGCCGGGGCGCGGGTGATCGAGGTGAACCCGGAGCCAAGCGAGCTGAATCACCTGGCCGCGGCGTACCTTCAGGGCGCCGCCGGCGCTGTGCTGCCGCGTCTCGCGGCCGCACTCACTGAACGGAGGATGGGCGACGGATGAGCGGAATCGACCACCTGATCGGAAACAACCGGGAGTGGGCGCAGTCCACGCTGGAGCGCGACCCGGACTTCTTCGCCACGCTGGCCCACCAGCAGGCGCCGGAGTACCTGTGGATCGGCTGCTCGGACAGCCGCGTGCCCGCCAACCAGATCGTGGGGCTGCTCCCCGGCGAGATGTTCGTGCACCGGAACGTGGCCAACGTGGTGGTGCACACCGACCTCAACTGCCTGTCGGTGATGCAGTTCGCGGTCGACGTGCTGCGCGTGAAGCACATCCTGGTGGTGGGCCACTACGGCTGCGGCGGCGTGCAGGCGGCGCTGGAGGAGCGGCGGCTGGGGCTCATCGACAACTGGCTGCGGCACGTGCAGGACGTGGCCATCAAGCACCGCGCCGAGCTCGACGCCATCTCCGGCGACGCGGACCGGCTGGCGCGGCTGTGCGAGCTGAACGTGATCGAGCAGGTGGCCAACGTCTGCCAGACCACCGTGGTGCAGGGCGCGTGGGAGCGCGGGCAGGAGCTGTCGGTGCACGGGTGGGTCTACGCGCTCGAAGACGGGCTGCTGCGCGACCTGGGGCTGTGCGTCACCTGCCCGGAAGATCTCGCGTCGGCGGAAGAGAAAGTTGAAACGATTTCGTGAACGGCGCGACGCGCGCCGCCCTGTATACTCGGCCGGAATCTCACTAAAGTCGGAGGCTTAAACGAATGTCCGCGAACGGCAAGAAGGCGACGGTCGTCATCGACGGGGCCAACGTGGCCTACGAGGAGCGCAACGCGGGCGGCAAGCCGAAGCTCTCGAACCTGCTCAAGGTGCGGCGCGAGCTGGAGGAGCGCGGGCAGGAGGCCGTCATCATCGTGGACGCCAGCCTCAAGTACGACATCGACGACCAGGAGCAGTTGGAGAAGCTCATCAAGGCGCAGGAGGTGCGCCAGGTGCCCGCCGGCACCGACGCCGACTACTTCATCATCCAGTTCGCGCACGAGCTGGACGCCCTCATCGTCACCAACGACCGCTACAAGGACTACGCCGACCAGTACCCCTGGGTCAACGAACGCCGGCTCCCTTACATGATCGTCAAGGGCGAGGTCGTGCTCTACGAAGAGCAGGAGCCGTGACGCCGCGCCTCACGAACCGTTCTTATTAAGAAAGTCCTCGCGCACCGGCGAGAAGATGTCGATGAGGACGACCTCCTCTTCGAGCATCGTCGCGCCGTGCCAACTGTTGGGCGGGAAGTGGAGCACGTCGCCCGCCTCGGCGACCCTCTGCTCGTCGCCGACGGTGAAGAGGACGCGGCCGCGCTCGACCAGAGTGATCTGCTCGTGCGGGTGGTCGTGCGGGGGCGTGACGACGCGCGGCGCGAAACGCAGGCGGCAGACCATCACCCGCTCCCCGACGATCATCTGCCGCTCGGTGCCGTCTTCGAGAACCTCGACGGGGACGCGCGACCAGTCCGTGTGCCGCGGGTGCGGGCTGAGTATTGATTTCGCTTCCATGACTTATCGTACCTCACCTTCCGCCTTCAACGTGATGCGCCAGCGCGCAGACTGTCCTGCTTTCAAGCTCATGTCACGCGCTTCGTAGACGAGGTGCAGCGGCACCCCGCCGCGCGCGCCGCGCCCGGTGGCCCCGCCCCCCGCCGCCTGCACCGAGATGTTCAGGGGCCAGTCCGCCGCCGCCGAGACTTCGAGCGCGCCGCCGTCGAAGACGAAGCGGTCGCGCCGCCGCCCGCCGTCGAACAGGACTTCGCTCCGCGCGGCCGTCGTCGGCACGGCCACCCACCACCTCTTAATCTTCACGTCGGCCGTCGCCTTCAAAGTCTCTTCGCGCGTGAGCGTCGTGAGTTCGTGGGCCAGGACGACCTCGCTTGAGATGCCCGGGTCTACGATCTGCCCCGACTTGCTGCCGACCAGAGCCCAGCGACGCCAGACGGCGC
>NZ_DATIND010000095.1 GCF_035474595.1 Longimicrobium sp. | reverse complement strand
GTGGACGTCGAACGAAAACCGAACGCCCCTATGATAATCGTTCCCTTTGTACTCTTCAAGGGTCTTGATCCGCGCCGCCACGAGGCGAGCGCGAGTCACAGGTTCTTGAGGCGGCGGCTCTGGGGGTAGGGGAAGAAATCGGGGACCTCGCCGGCCTTCTGGCGCTCCTGGATCTCGCGCCAGAAGCGGACGGTGAACAGGTCGCGGTGCGCGTCCATGAACACCTCGCGCAACGGCCCGGCGGGTACGAGGAAGGGGACGAACTCCTCGGGGAAGACGTCGCCCTCGTTCACCGAGAACCACGCGTCGGCCGACATCTCGTCCTCCTCGTACCGCGCGGTGGGGATGGAGCGGAAGCGGACGGCGGTGAGCAGCGCCAGCTCGTCGTAGTCGTAGAAGATCACCCGCCCGTGGCGCGACACGCCGAAATTCTTCATCAGCAGGTCGCCGGGGAAGATGTTGGCGCACGCCAGGTCCTTGATGGCGTTGCCGTAGTCCACGATCGCCGCGGCGGCCGCCTCCGCGTCGGACTCGCGGCAGAAGAGGTCCAGCGGGCGCAGCTTGCGCTCGGTGTAGAGGTGGCGGACCACGACGCGCCGCCCGTCGTCGCGGATGGAGCCGGTGGCCTCGGCGCGCAGCTCGTCCAGCACCGCGGGGGCGAAGCGGTCGCGCGGAAAGGTGAGGTCCTCGAACTCCTGCGCGTCCACCAGCCGGCCCACGCGGTCCATGCGGAAGACCAGGCGGTATTTCTCCTTCACCGTCTCGTGCGTCCCCGTCTTGCTGGCACCGAACCGGTCGCGGATGACCTTGAAGACCACGGCGTACTCGGGAAGGGTGAAGACGCACATCACCAGCCCCCGGATCCCCTCCGCCGGCTCGAAGCGCACGTCGCCGCGCGCGAGCTGGCGGACCAGCTCGCGATAGAGCTCCGTCTTCCCGTGCTTGTTGTGGCCCAGCGTGGTGTACAGCTCGTGGAGCGGCTTGGCCGGCATCAGCGTGCGCAGGAAGTCGATCGCCGCCGCGGGGCGATCGGTGTCGGCGTGGAAGTACGAGCGGGCGAAGGAGAAGACGACGTGCACCTCGTCCGGCGTGGTGAGCACCGCGTCCGGGCGCACGCCGCGCTCGCCGTTCACCAGGGGGATGACGAGCGGCCGCACCTCGCCGCCCTCCAGCCGCAGCCGGGCGACGAGATACGCCGCCTTGTTGCGGTAGAAGAGGAACGGCAGCGCGTCCGCGCCGCGCACGCGCTCCGCGTCCGCGCCGAGCTGGTGCCGCGCCGCGCGCTCGCACGCCTCCGCGTCGCCGCGCAGGTCGGCGAAGCGCCCGGCCAGCTCCGTCGCGCGGAAGAGCGCCGCGACCATCTCCGCCGACAGCGGGCCGTCCGCGCACTCGCGGTGGACGGGCTCCACGCCCGCCTCCGGGTGCGCCACGCCGTCGGCCGCGGCGGTGAACTCGAGCGCCGGCTCCACGCCGACGATGGACAGGACGCGGCGCATCACCGAGTTGTAGAACGTCTCCGCGATCTCTGCGTCGGGCCGCGCGCCGATCTCCGCGGCGAAGCGGTCGCGCGCGCGGGCGCCGTCGATCTCCGCGCCGCGCAGCCGCTCGACCGCGCCGGCTACGGCGGCGGCGTACAGGTCCAGCCGCTCGGCGGCGTCTTCCTGCCACTCGCGCCACTCGCGGTTCAGGAAGCGTGTGCGGGAGCGGCGCGTGACCTCGCGGAAGCGTGCGAGCCAGCGCTCGTACGCCTCCAGCACCTCCTCCGCCGCATCCGCCGCCGTTTCCACCCGCGCCCGCCGCGCCGCCGCTCCCCGCATCGCATCTCCTGAATCTGCCGAAATCCAATCACCCACCGGTTCATCACCGAATGACATCGATGAGCGAATGCAGGGGGCGTGCGAGGGGGGATTGGATGTGGGACGAGATCCGCGGGGGCGCTGCGCGCCGACAGCAGGAGAAGGGGGGAGAACTCCGCGTGGGTACTGGGTTTGGCGTCGTCCGCATCGTCCCTGAACGTCTTACCCGCGCCTGACCCAAAGACGTCATCCTGAGGCCGGCCACGCTGCAACCAGAATCGGGGCAAGCGCTTGCAGGCCGAAGGATCTATCGCCGGTCCAGCACGTCAGCGGCGATCGCGCGAGTGATGCCTCCCGTTCTTTCGAAGGATTATGCCGGCGGTTGGCGTGAAATCCCGAAATCACGTGCTTGGAGAGTATGGATCCTTTGGCCGGCAACGTCTGGCGCAGACGCAGGTTGCGGTGTGGCCGGCCTCAGGATGACGTCTCCTCTTCGGAGGCAATTCGGGTGAGCGGCCGGGACGATGCAGCGTGCTTCCCGCTGGCGCTTGGAGGCTTCGGCGCGGATTTTTCCATCCCCACGCACCGGACCCTTCACCCGCGACGCGAACCTGGGCAAGCACAAGAGGAAATCGGGGCTGCAGCGGCTGCACGCGCTCACGCCGCTGTTCGGCATCGCGCTGTTCGCGTTCGCGCTGTGGCTGCTGCACCGCGAGCTGCGCAACTACCACTACGCCGACCTGAAGCGCGAGCTGCGCAACCTGCCGCACTCGCGGCTGCTGCTGGCGGTGGCGCTCACGCTGGTGAGCTACGCGGTGATGACGCTGTACGACGCGCTGGGCGTGCGCTACGTGCGGCGCAAGCTGTCGTACCTGCGCATCGCCATGGCGTCGCTGGTGGGCTACGGGATCAGCATGACGCTGGGGTTCCCGCTGCTCACCGGCGCGCCGCTGCGCTACCGGATGTACTCGCGCTGGGGGCTCACGCCGGGCGAGATCGCGCGCATCATCGGCTTCTACAGCACCACCTTCTGGCTGGGCGTGCTGTCGGTCGGCGGGCTCTCGTTCGCGCTGGACCCGCCGAAGCTGCCGCCCGACTTTCCCGTCGACCCCGCGTGGCTGCGGCCGCTGGGGTGGCTGATGATCGTCGTCCTGGCCGCCTACCTGGTCCTGTCGGCGCTGGGGACGCGCATCGCCATCCGCGGGGTGCGCATCGAGCTGCCGTCGTTCTGGATGGCGGTGGCGCAGGTGGTGTCGTCGTCGCTGGACTGGGTGCTGGCGGCGTGGGTGATGTACGCGCTGCTGCCGCCCAACGCGCCCAGCTTCACCTCGTTCTTCGGCATCTTCCTGGCCGGCCAGATCCTGGGCCACGCCAGCCACGTCCCCGGCGGGCTGGGCGTCTTCGAATCGGTCCTCCTCTACTTCCTCACCCAGCGCATCCCCGCGCCGCAGGTGGTCGGCGCGCTGCTGGCGTACCGCGCGGTCTACTACCTTCTCCCCCTCGGCCTCGCCGTCCTCACGCTGGCGGGGCACGAGCTGCGGCGGCTGAAGACGCGCGTGGCGGGGCCCGAGCCGATGGCCGGCTGGTTCTCGGCGCAGGCGCCGCAGGTGCTGGCGATCGCGACCTTCGTGGGCGGGGCGATCCTCCTTTTCTCCGTGGCCACGCCGCTGGACCAGGACCGGCTGGGCACCTTCCGCCGCGTCGTCCCCCTCGTGGTGAGCGAGCCGGCGCACCTGCTCACGGCGGTGGTGGGGGTGATGCTGCTCCTGCTCGCGCGCGGGGTGCAGATGCGGCTGGCGGCCGCGTGGCGGCTGGCGGTGGGGATGATGGCGGCGGGGATCCTCTTCACGCTGCTGAAGGGGCTGGACTGGGAGGAGGCCGCCGCGCTGGCCGCGATGCTGATCGCGATGCTGGTGAGCCGCCGCCGCTTCCACCGCCGCGTGCCGGTGCTGCAGGAGCCGTTCACGCCGGGGTGGCTGGTGGCGGCGGGGGTGATCCTGATCGCCGCGGTGTGGGTGGGCTTCTTCGCGTACAAGCACGTGGAGTACAACGCCGGGCTGTGGACCACGTTCGGGTGGGAGGCCGACGCGCCGCGCTTCATGCGCGCGCTGGTGGCCATGTCCGCCGTCCTCGTCGCGTTCGGCGTCGCCCACCTGGCGCGCTCGCCGCACGCCGAGCCGAAGCCGCCGGCGGAGGACGAGCTCGCGGCGGCGCGGGCGATCGTCGCACTCTCCCCGCGCGCGGACGCGAACCTGGCGCTGCTGGGCGACAAGCCGCTGATGTTCAACCCCGCGCGGACGGCGTTCCTGATGTTCGGCGTCACCGGGCGCAGCTGGGTGGCGCTGGGCGACCCGGTGGGGCCGGCGGAGGAGCACGAGGAGCTGGTCTGGCGCTTCCGCGAGGAGGCCGACCGGCGCGGGGCGGCGCCGGTGTTCTACGAGACGGCGGCGGAAACGCGCCCGCTGTACGCCGACATGGGGCTGGCGCTGATCAAGCTGGGCGAGGAGGCGGTGGTGGAGCTCCCCGGCTTCTCGCTGGAGGGCGACGAGCGCCGCCACCCGCGCCGCGCCTGGAGGCAGGCGCACCGCCACGGCGTCAGCTTCGAGCTGGTGCCGGCGGAGGGCGTCGCGGCTCTGGTCCCCGAGCTGAAGGCGGTGTCCGACGAGTGGCTGGCGCGGCGCAAGGCGCGGGAGATGGGATTCGCGATGGGGCGCTTCGATCCCGCGTACCTCGCCAACTTCCCGCACGCCGTGGCGCGGCTGGGGGGGAAGGTGATCGCCTTCGCGACGGTGTGGCCGGCGGCGGAGGGAACGGAGCTGGCGGTGGACCTGGTGCGCTGGTCGCGCGCCGCGCCGCCGGGGATCATGGAGTTCCTGCTGGTGGAGCTGATGCTGTGGGGCAGGGCGAACGGCTGGCGCGAGCTGAGCCTGGGGATGGCGCCGCTCGCGGGGCTGGCCGCGCCCGACGTGTCGCCGCGCGCGGGCGCGCTCGTGTTCCGCCACGGCGAGCACTTCCGCGACCTGCACGGGCTGCGGCGCTACAAGGAGCGCTTCGGCGCGGAGTGGCGGCCGCGCTATCTGGCCGCGCCCGGCGGCCCGGAGCTGCCGCGCATCCTGGCCGGCATCGCGGACCTCATCGCCGGCAACGGGCGGGAAGTACGAAAGTACGGGAGTACGAAAGTACGCGCCGGGGTCGACTAGCATCGCTGGATCTCACGCGGAGACGCGGAGACGCAGAGAACTCCTCCGCGCCTCCGCCTCTCCGCGTGGGCCCTGCATCATCGAGGTGAACGCACCGCCGGTTCGGCGTGGCCGATGTGAAGTCCGCGAAGGCGGACTGCGTGCCGTTGTAGCCGCCACTTCAGTGGCATTTTCCCACGACAAAATCGGGTTCCCACGACAAAATCGGGGATGCGATGCCCTAGAACATCCCCCCCATCGTCAGCTGCAGCTGGATGCGGCGGCGGAAGGCGGACCAGCCGGTGGCGCCGCCGTACGGGTCGTACACGGCGTCGCCCAGGAACAGGTAGCCGCTGCCCGACGGGTCGCGCGCCAGCAGCGGATACCGCCGCGCGGGCGACGGATCGTACGCCGCGTCCACGCGCACCGCGCCGAACGACGTCACCACCTGCACGCCGACCCCCGGCGTCGCCAGCGACTCGGTGCGCCGCACCGCGGCCGGCGCGCCGTCCAGCGGCGACGCGCGCACCGCGCCCCAGTCCACGAACGCGGCCAGCATCACCCGCCGCGCCGCCCACCACCGCGCCTCGGCGCTCGTCTCCACCACCGCCGTTCCGCCGGTCGACCGCACGCCCACGGTGTCGCTCCCCACGCGCACGCCGTCGCAGCCGCCGGCCACCAGCGTGCATCCGGCGGGGAGGCGCGCGGTGTCGGCCTCCAGCAGCCGGGGGCCCAGCAGGTTGGCGGGAACGCCGCGCACCCCCAGCGGCCCGCCGCCGAAGAGCCGCAGGTGCGGCGGCAGCCTCCCGCCTCCCCCCGCCAGCACGCCGACTCTCGCCCGCGCGGCCACCTCGGTGCGCGCGCCCAGCCGCCGCGCCACGTTCCCCTGCGCCACCGCCCGCGCGTACCCGACGTCCGACCCCGCGCCCTCGGGCGCGCCGGAAAGGGAGAGGCGCGCTCCATAGAACCAGAGCGGCACCGCCACGTCCCACGCCGGCCCCTCCACCGGCCCGAACGTGGTCCGCCGCGCGCCGGGCGGCTGCCACGACACCTCCAGCTCCGCGGGGATGATCGTGGTCGCCGCCGTCAGCGGCGCGAGCTCGGACGGCGAGCAGGCGCCGTAGACGCCGCAGAAGAAGGCCTCGTCGGACTCGCTGTTGCCGCGCTCGGGGCGGATGCCGGCGACCACGTCGATCCCCGTCGCCACGTGCCGCGCCAGCGCCAGCCGTCCGTCCACGCCGCGGCGGGCGTAGGCGCGGGGGCTGGACTCGCGGCGGACGGCGGCGTTCACCAGCAGCCACGTCTCCGCGCCCACCGGCTCGCGCCACTCGCCGCTCACGAACCAGTCCGGCTGCGAGAACTCGCCGCCCGCGCCGCCGGTGCAGGGGAATCCGCGCAGCTGCGCGTTCAGCAGGTTCGACCCGCCGGCGGAGACGGTGATCACTCGCGGCGCCCCGAAGGCGTAGCGGGTGGACGCGTATCCCTGCGCGCCGATGCAGGTGGTGGACGACGCCACGCCCTCCAGCTGGAAGGCGCCCACGCGCGTCGGCGTCACCGCCACGCGCAGGTTCACCGTGGTGTCGCCGCCGCCCGCGGGAACGGGCTCCACCCGCGCCTCCTGCACGATGGGGAGCGCGTACAGCCGCTCCTGCGTCCGCCGCACGCGCGACGGGGCGAAGCGCTCGCCGGGCTCGTACGCCAGCCGCGAAAGCACGTCGCGCTCGCGCAGCGGCGGCTCGGCGGCGACCGTCGTGGTGCCGAAGACGGCGACGGGGCCGGGGACGACGGTGAGCACCACGTCGGCCAGGTGCGCCGTGCGGTCCACGGTGCCGGACGCCTCCACGCTGGCGAAGGCGTAGCCGCGCTCGGCCGCCGCGTTCGCCAGCCGCCGCTCGGAGGCCTGCAGGAGGGGGATGGAATACGGGTCGCCCGGCCGCAGGACGAGCGCGGGCCGGGCGATGGGCGGCTGGATGAGGTCGAAGCCCTGCACGGTGATGGTCCGCACGCGCACCGGCTCGCCCTCGGCGACGGTGAAGGCGACCTCCACGCCGTCTCCGGACGGGGTGATGGAGCTGGTGGTGCGGACGTCCAGGTAGCCCCACGCCTGGTAGAGCGAGTCGATCCGCGCCACGTCTTCCCGCACCTGGATGGTGTCCAGCGGCGCGCGCGTCCGCGTTCCGCCGACGCCCAGCGCGCAGGCGGGGGCGTAGAACACCGAGCGGCAGCGCGGCTCCGGCGTCTGGATCACCGCGCGGACCTGGCTTTCGCCCAGCGCGTGCGTGCCGCGGACGTCGATGTCGCGCACCTGCGTGGCGCGTGTCTGCGCGGCGAGCGGCGCGGCGGAGAGCAGCATCGCCACCAGCGCGGCGGATGACGGGAACGGCGAAAGGATCGGCCTCACGAGCGGTCGCATCGGTCGAAGACGGGTCGGGCTCTGGCTGCGCATCCGCGAATCTACACCGCCGGACGCATTTCGGACGATGCACGCGCCTGCACGGCCCGCGCCGGATCGGATATCATCGCGCGGCCGCACCATCCCGGGATCTCACGCGGAGACGCGGAGACGCGGGGGAGTTCTCTGCGTCTCCGCGTCTCCGCGCGAGATCGAGGGCGATGCGGGCACATCGCGCGTGGCAGCGGTGTACCCGAACGCCTCGCATCTCCCGAAAAACACAGGCGCTTTCAGGACCGATGGAAGACAAGAAGCTGATCCCGGACTCGTTCTACGAAGAGCGCCGGATCACCCCGAAGTGGCGGCACGGCGTGCTCCCGAAAGCGGGGATCTGGCTGGCGGGCGGCGGCTACCACGTGGCCGTCCACGGCAGCGAGGCCGAGGAGCGGCTGCGCGAGGACGGCGCGCTGCTCATCGCCACCCTCGTGTTCGACGGATCGCACGCCGACCGCCCCGTGCGCGGCGACGTGTCGCTCTCGCTCTACCCGCCCGGCGACCTGCCGCCGCTCGGCAAGCAGCGCGCGGTCGAGAACATCGGCTGGGCGCCGGCCAGCAACTGAACGCTCTTTACGCGGTAGGCGCCTCACCGTCCGCCGGCTCGGCACGCGCGCTTGCTTCAGTACGAACATCGAACACTACGTCGTCAAGACCAAGCGGTGTAACCGGGCCCTGAAACTTCGGCCCCGCGACCCACTGCCTGAACGCGTGTTGTTGCTCCTCCAACTGCGCCCGCAGTTCGGGAGTCGATCCGAAGAAGGCAGCGATTCGCTCCGAAAGTTCGCCGGAGACGCACGAGGCGAACATCAAGGTGGTGTCAATCCACTCAAAAAAGTGCTGCTCCTCCGCCGGGACGGCGTACACCTGGGCGGCGACGGCCCGAGCGGTTTCCGGGGTGCCGCCAATCTCCAGCGCCGCTCGCAACTCGGCCTCCGTAAGGAGCGCGAGTTGATTCCGCCGCTCTGCCATCGGGGCTCTTTCCCTATCAGTAAGTTGTCGGGTGATGGGGACCGCGGATCATGTGCAGGTCGCTTTGTCCCGCATAGGTAGCGGTTCCGATCCACAACCGGAATCCGAAAGCGTTCGGCGAGTACCCGCCCGAGCAGTTGACCTTGATCGTGCCCGACTCCGCGATCCACCACGCATCCTCGCTTACCGTAGGATGCGCGATGATATACGTCGCGGGTGATGGCGCGGCACTGACGCGCGTCATCTCTCCGTCGAACTTGAACGTGTGCAGGATTCCCGCGACAATGGTCCCGGCTGTGATGACTTTGCCCCCCAGGACTTGGGGACAATTGCGCGCAGAGAGGTCATTCGTTGAATCCGATGGTGCGCTGTAGCTCGAATCCGGAGGAGGCGCTGTACCCCCGCCGCCGCTGCCCGGAGCCGCCGGATCGCTGCTCGGCGTCGGTGCGACACCCGCATCGCCCGGCGTAGTCGGTGCCGCCTTGCAGTTCGGGTACTCGCCGCCGTACCGACATTCAGTCGCGGTGATTCCGGGGCAGCGTAAACTCCGTCCTGGCCGAGCCAGTGGGGCTGCGATCCGGGCCGGTCACTGCATCGGCGCATGCGCAAAGCGAGGCTGTGACAGCTACCGTCACAAGCCGAGTGGTTACCCATGCCATTCGTGAAGTGAGAAGTATCCGCATTTGTATACCCCGCCTGACGTGAGGTTCCATAAGGCTCGGCCCATTGCCGCACCTCTCCCGCGCGGGACAGTGGGCCCGCCGCATTCCTGGCTCGACCCGTCTCCACCCCCTCTTCTAGAGGCTCGGCGCGATGCTCCCTTACAACGAGGAAGCAGCGACGTTTTCTGACGTTACTGGAACGGCCACTTGATGCTTGCAAATTGCGCCAGGCTTCACACTGCCTGGCGCGACGCCGGCTTGCGCAGCGGGCATTCCGGAGTTGTCGATGCGTGTACCGCCCTTCAAGGTAAAGTCCCGCCTCCCGGCCATCCATTCATCCGACCAAGTCCGCCTACCGCGCACGAGATGCTTGCATCCGGGCCGCGGCGGCGTGAGAGATGTACGTCTTCGCGCCGGACTTTCATGCCGATTCCGATCCGATCCCGCCTCCCGGAGCCCCTCGCGATGCCGAAGCCCTTCCGCCAGCTGAAGCTCGACCAGTTCGCCGACGAACTCGCACGCTTCCGCTTCACGCGCAAGGTCACGCGCGTGCACATGCACCACACGCAGGAGCCCACCAGCCGCGACTACGCCAAAGACGCCAGCGGCAGCATCGAGCAGATGTGGCGCTACCACACGCAGAAAAAGGGGTGGAGCGACATCGCCCAGCACCTGACCATCGCCCCCGACGGCACGGTGTGGACGGGGCGCGACTGGAACCGCACGCCCGCGAGCGCCACCGGCTTCAACGACGGCGTGTTCATGTTCGAGACGCTGGGCGACTTCGACCGCGGGCACGAGCGGCTGGAGGGCGAGCAGCGCCGCGCGGTGATCGACGTCATCGCCCGCGTGCAGATCAGGTGCGGGCTGCCGGTGGATTCGCTGCACTTCCACCGCGAGTACACCGACGAGAAGACCTGCCCGGGAACGGGGATCAGCAAGGCCGGGATCCTGGCCGAGGTCCGCGCCCGCCGCGCCGAGCTGGAGGGCACCCGTGCCTTCGCCGCCGACGCCGGGCGCGGGGGACCGTTCCCCGAGTCGCGGATGAGCAGCGCCGTGCCGGACGGGACGTGGCCGCGCGGCGGCCCGGGCGCCCGCCCGTTCGCCGCGGACGCGCTGGAGCCCGCGCCCGAGGACGACGGCGAGCCCGACTGCGGCCCCCGCGCCGACGCCGCCTGCGCGGACTCCGGTTACGACGGCTCCGGCCGCGACGCCCGCGATCGCGGCGACCCCGGTGATGGAGCGGAGGACGAAGCCGCGCGCGGGGTGAGCTTCACGCCGGGCGAGCTGGCCGAGCTGCGCGCGCACGTGGTGAACCTGAACCAGGGGCGCTTCTCCAACCGGGGGATCATGCGCACCACCCCGGCCGACGTGGACGCCATCTTCCGCGAGCACCTGCCGCGCGCGCTGGAGGCGGCGCAGCGCGAGGGGCGCCCGCTGCGCATCCTCTTCTGGGCGCACGGCGGGCTGGTCTCCGAGGCGCGGGGGATCGACTACGCGCGGCTCACGCACGGCTGGTGGCTGCGGAACCACGTCTACCCCATCTACTTCATCTGGGAGACGGGGATCTGGGAGACGCTGCTGAACCTGCTGCGCGGCCGCCCGCGCGCGCTGGAAGCCGTCCGCGGGCTGAACGTGGACCGCGTGCTGGAAGAGGTCGCGCACCGCGCCGGCGGGCCCACCGTGTGGGGCGGGATGAAGAACAGCGCCGCGGCGTCCGTCGACGAGCGCGGCGGGGCGGCGTACGTGGCCGAGCGCCTGGCCGAGTTCTGCCGCGGCGAGCACCATGTGGAGCTGCACGCCGCCGGGCACAGCGCGGGCTCCATCTTCCACGGCGTCTTCATCCCCAGGGCGCTGGACGCGGGCGCGCCGGCCTTTCGCACGCTGCACTACCTGGCGCCCGCGGTGCGCATGGACGAGTTCGTCCGCCGCATCCCGCCGCTCCTGGCCTCCGGCGGCGGCGTGGACCGGCTCACCGTCTACACCATGCTGCGCGAGTTCGAGGAAGACGACAACTGCGGCGGCATCTACCGCAAGTCGCTCCTCTACCTCATCCACTACGCGCTGGAGGCCGAGCGCGGCACCCCCATCCTGGGGCTCGAGGACTCGCTCCGAGCCGATCCCGAGGTGGCCGCGCTGCTGGGGCTGGGCGGGCACGGCGGCCCGCACGAGGTGATCTGGTCGCCCACCAAGGCCGGGCACGGCCGGAGCGCCAGCCGCAGCACCAGCCACGGCGGCTTCGACAACGACGCGGCCACCATGGAGAGCATCCTCCGCCGCGTGGCGGAGCTGGGGGATGGCGACGCGATCATCCCCTTCCCGGCGGCCGCGCAGCGCGACTTCACCTTCGAGGACGCGGGCGGCCTGGGGATGGGCGGCGGTGACCTGGGCGACCTCGGCGATGTCGGCGATGTCGGCGATGTCGGCGGCGACGGGCCCGGCGTGGGCGCTCCGGCTCCCAAGAAGAAGCCCGCGCCGCCGCAGTCCGCGTACGATCCGCCGTCCTCGCGTCCCAAGCCCGCGAAGCCGCAGACGGGCGATGGGCGGGGGACCAAGCGCGCGCTCTGCGTGGGGATCAACGCGTATCCCGCGCCCAACACGCTGCACGGCTGCGTGGCCGACGCGCGGGCGTGGCAGGAGGAGCTCGCCCGGCTGGGCTTCGAGGTGGAGATGCTGGAGGACGGCGACGCCACCGAGGCCGCCATGCGCGCGGCCATCGGCCGGCTGGTGCGCGGCGCCGGCCCGGGCGACGTGCGGGTGCTGATGTACGCGGGCCACGGCACCCAGTTCCGCGACCAGGGCGGCGGCGCGGGAGACGGCGAGACCGACCGCAAGGACGAGGCGATCGTCCCCGTGGACTTCGGCGACGGCGCGTGCATCCTCGACGACGAGCTGTTCGGGATGATCGGGGGGATGAACCCTGGCGCGTCGCTCACCTGCTTCTTCGACTGCTGCCACTCGCAGACCGCGCTCCGCGCCACGCTGGTGCGGGCGCTGGAGATGGCGGCCGCGGGCGATGGAGACATCAGGCCCCGCTACATCGACCCCACGCCCGAGATGCTGGCCGAGTACGCCCGCCGCCGCCGCGCGAGCCGCGGCAGCCGCGGGCCGGGGCTGCGCGACCTGCACCGCGCGAACGCCCTGAACGCGGTGCTCTTCTCCGCCTGCCGCGACAACGAGGTAGCCATGGAGGAAAGCGGCCACGGCGTGTTCACCCGCCGCACCGTGCCGCTCCTGTCCGCCGCGGTGCGCGGGGGGCTCACCAACCTGCAGTTCCGCGCGAAGATCGAGGCCGCGTTCGGCGACTCGCCCGGCCAGCATCCGGGGCTCGACTCGCCCGAGGCCGCGCGCGGGTGGACGCTGCTGGGCAGCCGCGGCGGCCGCGCGGCCGGGGAGTGACGACCGTGGCCGTGCTCCCCGACGCCCCCCAGAACTCCACCCCCGCCGCCTCCGCCGCCATCGCCCAGATGCGCGAGGGCGGCGGGCCCGACCTTCCCGACGGGGAGGCGAAGTGCCCCGGGGTGGGCCAGGATTTCGAGATCGGCCCGGGCGTGGAGCGCGGCGCCGCCGTCCGTCCCTACGAGCGCGCGGCCGACGACCCGCTCTACCGCCCGCTCCGCATCTACACGCTCGACCCCGCCGCATCGCGGCTGGAGGGCGCGGTCGCGGTGGTGAACGTTCCCTACGAGCCGCTGGAGCCCGGCCCGGCCGGAAGCGTGCTGCGCGTCACCCCGCGCGACGGCGACTCCGGCGAGCGCTACCGCGTGGCGGAGCTGGACGCCCCCGCGGTGCTCATCCGCAACGGCTACGACCCGTCGCCCGCCGACCCGCGCTTCCACGCGCAGATGGTGTACGCGGTGGCCAGCCTGACCTACGCCGCCTTCCGCCACGCGCTGGGGCGCCACGTCCCCTGGGGGTTCGATCCCCATCCGCAGGACGCGGCGCACCAGGGCACGCGGCTGCGCGTCCTCCCCTTCGGCGGCGAGGAGCGCAACGCCGCGTACGAGCCGGGCGACGGCGTGCTGCGCTTCGGCTACTTCACGGCCGACGGGCCGGTCGCCGGGCGCAACGTGCCCGGCGGCACCATCTTCACCTGCCTGTCGCACGACGTGGTGGCGCACGAGACGGCGCACGCGCTGATCGACGGGCTGCGCTCGCGCTTCCTCGTTCCCACCGGCGGCGACGCGCTGGGGTTCCACGAGGGGTTCGCGGACCTGGTGGCCATCTTCCAGCACTTCAGCTACCCCGACGTGGTGCGCGCCGCCATCCGCCACTCGTCGGGCCGGCTGGGGCGCGCGGCGCTGCTCACCGACCTGGCCCGCCAGTTCGGCCACACCACCCGCAAGGACGGCAAGGCGCTGCGCAGCGCGATCACGCTGGACGCCGAGGGGCGGGTGAAGCCGAGCGTCTACGCGCCCGACCTGGAGGTGCACGACATGGGGTCGGTGCTCGTCTCCGCCGTCTTCAGCGCGTTCCTGGTCGTGTACGAGCGGAAGACGGAGCGCTACCTGCGGCTGGCCACCGCCGGCACCGGCATCCTCCCCGAGGGCGAGCTCCCGGCCGACCTGCAGGCGGTGCTGGCCGACGAGGCCAGCCAGCTGGCCAGCCAGTTCCTCACCGTCTGCATCCGCGCCATCGACTACTGCCCGCCGGTGGACCTGTCGCTGGGCGAGTTCCTGCGCGCGGTGCTGACCGCCGACTACGACCTGGTTCCCGACGACCCGTGGGGCTACCGCGAGGCGTGGATCGATGCGTTCGGCGCGCACGGCATCTACCCGCCGCACGTGCGCAGCCTGGCCGAGGACGAGCTGCGCTGGAAGCGCCCCGCGCGCGAGATCCGCCCGGTGGACAAGCTGAGCTTCGCCGAGCTCAAGTTCGACGGCGATCCGGGGCGCCCCTCGTCGGCCGGCGAGCTGCGGCGGCAGGCGTGCGCGCTGGGCATGATGGTGCGCGACAACCTGGACCAGTTCGGCCTGGCCGCGCAGGGAGACGAAGCGCTGAAGGGCGACACGGTGGAGCTGCCGATCGTGCAGTCCATCCGCTCGTCGCGGCGCGTGGGCCCGGACGGGCAGGTGGTGTTCGACCTGGTGGCCGAGGTCACGCAGCGGCGCAACGCGAGTCGCGGCTTCCCGATGTACGGCGGCGCGACGGTGATCCTGGGCCCCACGGGCGACGTGCGCTACGTGATCGCCAAGAACGTGCTGAACGAGGAGCGGATGGAGCGGCAGGCGCGCTTCGTGGAGGGCGCGGGCGCGCGCTTCTGGAGGCGCCGCCCCGACGGCGTGCGCCGCCCCGTCCGCGAGGTCTTCCGCCTGCTGCACGCGGAAGGGAGATGAGACCGGTTTCGCATTCCGGATCTGGCAATCATCCGTACCTTATAAACGCACAGAGAGACGTCATCCTGAGGCCGCCCACACGGTCTCTATCTCCGCACGGGCGGTTGCAGGCCGAAGGATCCATAGCCGAGGCCGCACGTCAGCGTCGGCTTTACCCCCGAAGGTTGATCACGCGGTGGATTGGGATTCAGGAGACGCAAAGAGCGCGGAGAGGGGATGATTTCCCGTCCGCGCTCTCCTCGTTTGCTGCTCGCGTATCCAGCCTTATGCGGAGACGATCATCCCGAGCCGCGGACGAATCTCCGGTGCTTCATCCCGACTGACGTGCTGGGACGTGATAGATCCTTCGGCCTGCAGATGCTTGCGTTGAACAGGTTTTGCGTGGCCGGCCTGAATGGAAAGTTCCGCGTGCAGCCGGTCACCGGCGACTAAAGTCGCAGCAACAACTACGGGAAGCCTCGCAAACTGCGCGAGGCTGTTCGGCTCGGCAGCCGGTTCCGCTCTGGAGGACGCCTCCCCCT
>NZ_DATIND010000094.1 GCF_035474595.1 Longimicrobium sp. | reverse complement strand
AGGGGGAGGCGTCCTCCAGAGCGGAACCGGCTGCCGAGCCGAACAGCCTCGCGCAGTTTGCGAGGCTTCCCGTAGTTGTTGCTGCGACTTTAGTCGCCGGTGACCGGCTGCACGCGGAACTTTCCATTCAGGCCGGCCACGTTGAACCTGGGCGTTCACCAAAGATTGCAGGCCGAAGAATCCATAGCTGGCCGCCGCACGTGCGCTGCCGGACCGCACGGTCGATCCCCGAGTCCGGCATGATGGAAGACGAGCACCCCCGCGGCCCGATCAGCCGCGTGGGTGCTCGTTCTCGCTGATGATATCGAATCCGGGAGCAGTCTCGATGTGCCCGGCGAACGTGCTGAACGGGTTATGGATCCTTCGGCCTGCAACCTTCTGCGCGGAAATCGCTTGCGGAGTGGCCGGCCTCAGGATGACGTCGGAAGGGAGGTCCCCGGAACGGCCACACTCCGCGCGGATTCGGGATCAGAAGCGCTTGCGGTTGTCCGTGCGGTCGCGGTCGATGCGGCGCACGAACGGGTCGGCGACGGCGTACGCGGGGCGGGCGGGGAGATCCACGTCCAGGGTGATGCGGCCCCCGGCGACGGGCCGCTTCCCCGCGTACAGGACGCGGCCGGTGGATGGATCGCCATCGAAGATCGCCACGTCGATCGTCTCGCCGTCGATGGGGCGGCGCACCTCGCGATCGCCGGCCGTCTCCGCGGCGGAGGCGGTGATGCGGACGGAGGCGCGGAAGCGGCCGCCGGCCAGGGGTGAGACCGCCGCGCTGTCCACGCGCAGGTCGTAGACGACACGGCGGGCGAGCCACGCGTCCACCAGCGCGCGCTGCCGAGCTGTCCGCGCCTCGGCGAGGAGGGCGTCGCGCAGGTCCAGCGTGGTCGCGGCGCCGCGCGGGCCCGAATCCCGGGCGATCAGCCGCGCGAGCGCCCGGTCGACCGCCGCGCCGCCCAGCAGGTCGCGCAGGCCGCTCATCACCACCGCGCCCTTGCCGTAGTACAGGTACGCCTGGCCGCCGGTCTCCATCAGCGTGGGCTCGCCGTGCGGGTCCTGCGCGCGGCCGGCCAGGTAGCGGTCCTCGTCGAACGCCAGCATCGGCGCCAGCGCGCGCGGGCCGTGCATCTCCTCCACCACAAGCTGTTCGGAGTGCTTGGCCAGCGTCTCCACCAGCGTGGTCGCGCCCGCGACCGGCGCCGGGTCCAGCGTGTGCCCCCACCACTGGTGCGCCACCTCGTGCGCCACGCGGCGTGTCACCAGGTCCACGTCCCCATCCCGCTCGTCCGACAGGAAGCCGCGGTCCTCGGTGAAGAGGACGATGCCGGGGAGGGCGAACCCGCCGAAGCCGGACCACGACGGCACCTCGACGATGCGCAGCGCGTCGTGGGGATACGCGCCGTAGCGCGCGCCCAGCACGTCCAGCGAGCGCGTGGCCGCAGCCAGGATGCGCCCCACGGTGGCCGCGTGCGCGGGGTGATGCCACACCTCCACCTCCACGCCGCCGTGCCGCTCGCGACGGACCGAGTAGCGCGCCGAGACGAAGGCGAAGAGCGGCGTCACCGGTCCCTCGGTGATGTAGCGGAAATGCCGCCGCCCGCCCGACGACCACGCGCGCACGAGCCGCCCCGGCGCGAGCGCCGTCTGGTCGGCGGAGGTGGAGACGGTCGCGTCGAGCGTGATCCACGCCGGGTCCGGCCCCGCCGCGCGGACGGCGGCGCGCGCGGAGTCGGTCGCCGGGAGCGGGGCCTGCTCCGTCCCCGCGCCCGCCAGGCCGAAGCGGCGGCGCGCGGCGGGGTCGCCCAGCTCGTAGCCGGCGCGGTAGCCCAGGGTGGGGAAGGCGGCCGGGCTGGTCAGCAGCGTCCCGTTCGCCGTCACGTCGTAGTCGAAGCCGCCTGCCCGCACGCCGCCGCGGTCCAGCGTCAGCGCGAAGCTCATCTCCCCGCGCGCGCCCGGCGCCAGCGGCCGGTCCAGCCGGAACGCGCGCACGCCGAAGCGCCCGTCCCGCCGCGCCAGGCGGGCGCCGGGGACCGTCACGCGCACATCGATGGCCTCGCGGGGGACGACGACCCAGACGGTGTCGATCGGGCGCGCGGTGCGGTTCTCCAGCACGTACGTTCCTTCGATCCGCGCGCGGCGGGCGGAGGGGTACAGCTCCACCGACGTGCGCACGGCGACGATGGCCGGCTGCGGGACGTCCCGCAGCCGGCGGTACGCGCGCTCGTAGTCCGCGCTCCACCGGGCCCGCGCGCCGCTGTCCTCCCAGGCGTGGGCGACGTTGGTCTGCCAGAAGAGCGCGCCGCCGGTGAGCATCGTCGCCGCCGCGGAGGCGAGGGCGATGCGCGTTCCCGTGCGCCCCCAGCGGCGCGGGAGGTCGACGAGGCGCGAGGCGATCCCCGTCTCCATCCCCCGCCGCCAGACGCCCCAGCCCACGCAGGCCAGGAGGGCCGCCGCGGCGCCCCAGTACAGCATGAACGCCGCGAACGACGCGGGGACGGGGCCGAAGCCGTCCATGGCCGAGTGCGGCGCGGGCGGCGCGGCGCCGAAGCGCAGCATGGGGTGCTCCAGCCCCAGCGCCGCGCCCTGCCGCGCCACCAGCGCCAGCGCCAGCCCGCACAGCATCCCGATCCACCGGTTGGGCGTGAGCGCCTGCACGGCCAGCGCGCCCAGGGCGAAGAGCGCCAGCGGCACCCCGGCGAACCAGAGCAGGGTGAGGTACAGCCCCGGCTCGATCCGCGTGTACCCGTGCGCCAGCTGCACGGCAATGCCGACGGCGATCGCCACCAGCGTCATGGCCAGCGGGAGCGCGCAGAGGGCGGCGGCCCTGGCCAGGTAGAAGACCGCGGTGGGCGCGGGCGTGGCGTCGGCCAGCGGGTCGAAGCCCACCATCCGCTCGCGCCACGCGACCTCGGCGGCGTAGTAGACGATGGCGATGGTGCCGACCAGGAGGAGCGGGAGCTGCACCGCGTCCAGCATCAGCCCGGTCGTGGGCAGCACGCGCGTGCCGTACTCGCCGCCGCCCAGCTCGGCAACGGCCTGCATCGCCGCGACGAAGGCCCACAGCGCGATCAGCGCCGCGAAGGTCCATCCCCGGAGAAGATGGCGCGTCTCCAGCCGCGCGGCCGAGCGCAGCGCCGTCCACGCCGCCCGCGCGCCGCCCGCCGCGGGGGTGACGGCGCGGTAGGCGGCGGACGGCGCGGCTTCGTCCGTCGCCTCGCGGCGGGGACGGCGCGTCCGTCCGCCGGCGGCGACGCGGAAGGCAAAGCGGTGATGCACGAGCGCCAGCACCGCGAGGGCGATCCCCATCCACAGAACGCGGTTGAGCAGGAGATGCCCGCTCAGCGCGACGAGGCGGACGTTGCGCTCGGCGGGGGTCCAGTAGCGCGTCTGCTCGAAGAAGGCGGAGAGGCCGAACGGGTCCAGCAGGGCCGCGCGGGCGAGGCCTTCCGGCGTCGGCGGGGCGGCGCCGGCCATCAGCGGCGAGTCGACCGCCAGCGCGCACACCAGGTACAGCGCGTAGATGGCGACGCCGCCGACGTAGGTGGCCAGCGTGCTGCGCGTCAGCGTGGCGACGGCGAAGAGGAGCGTTCCCGCGAGCAGGAGGTTGGGGATTGCCACCACCACCATCGCCCAGACGTAGGCCAGCGGCCGGACGGGACCGATGCGGGCCGCGTCGAGGGGGACGGCGAGCGGGGCGATCATCATCACCCCCGCCGCGATCGCCATCACCGTGACGGCGGCCAGGATGGAGCCCCCGAAGCGGCCCAGCAGGAAGCGCGTCTTCCCCACCGGCGTGGCGAAGACGATCTCCGTCATCCCGTGCTCCACGTCGCGCAGCGCCGAGCCCGCGCAGAAGAGGGTGAGCACGAAGACCGAGAGGAGCGAGAGCAGCCCCAGCGACTGCGTGACCGAGTACGGCGAGTTGACGGTCACCCCCGGCGGGCCGTAGCCGGAGGCCACCAGCATGGCCGCCATCAGCGCGAGCGCCGCCGCGGCCGCGGCGAAGGTGGCGCGGCGGGTGTGCCAGCGCCATTCGAAGCGCAGGATGTCGCGCAGCATCAGGCCGCCTTCCGCT
This sequence comes from Longimicrobium sp., assembly GCF_035474595.1. Classification (NCBI taxonomy): domain Bacteria; kingdom Pseudomonadati; phylum Gemmatimonadota; class Longimicrobiia; order Longimicrobiales; family Longimicrobiaceae; genus Longimicrobium; species Longimicrobium sp. Next base: position 43,904 of record NZ_DATIND010000094.1, on the reverse strand, counting down.
CGCCCAGCGCGTGGAAGTACACGTCTTCAAGGTCCGGCGCCACCGGCTCGAACGACGCATCCGGCGCGTCGTCGGCCAGCACGCGGAGCCGCGTGCGCCCGGCGTGCAGCTGGGCGGAAAGCACGTGCATCGACTCGCGCGCGCCGGCGACGGCGTGCTTCTCGACCGTCTTCGCCCACACGCGCCCGGCCAGGCCGCCGACCAGCTCGTCGGGCGCGCCCTGGCAGAGCACGCGGCCGCCGGCCAGGATGGCCATGCGCGCGCAGAGCTGGCGCACGTCCTCGACGATGTGGGTGGAGAGGATGACCACCACCTGCTCGCCGATCTCGCTGAGCAGGTTGTGGAAGCGGTTGCGCTCCTCGGGGTCCAGCCCGGCGGTGGGCTCGTCGACCACCACCAGCCGCGGATCGCCCAGCAGCGCCTGCGCGATCCCGAAGCGCTGCCGCATTCCGCCCGAGAAGCCGCTCACCGCGCGCTTGCGGTGCTCCCACAGGTTGGTCTGCGCCAGCAGCGCCTCCACCTGCTCGCGGCGCGCGCGGCGGTCGGCGATCCCCTTCAGCACCGCCAGGTGGTCCAGCAGCTCCAGCGCGGAGACGCCCGGGTACACGCCGAAGTCCTGCGGCAGGTACCCCAGCCGGCGGCGGTGCGCCTGCGGATCGTCGAGAACGGAGGCACCGTCGAAGGTGATGGAGCCGGCGTCCGGCGCCTGCAGCGTGGCCAGCGTGCGCATCAGCGACGACTTGCCCGCGCCGTTGGGCCCCAGCAGCCCGAACAGCCCGCGGGGGATGGAAAGCGAAACGCCGCGCAGCGCCTGCACGCCGTTGGGATAGGTCCGGGTGATGCCGGAAACTTCGAGCATGGGGAGGGGCGGGCGGGGGAGAGGCTCGGAAAGCGCGGCGCGACCGCGAGATGCGGAGAGCTGCGCCGCCGGATGTTTCCTCCCGTACGAGCCGGTTCGGCCCACGGTTTCGGAAGATGGGAATCGGAGAGCGCGTGCCCGTCGAACTTCCGACCGTGGAGATGTCCCCCGGAAAAGGAGCGAGAGATGGCCGCGTACTACGTCAACAAGGTCGCGCAGGCGAATGGCGACCACGAGGTGCACACCTCCTCGTGCAACTGGTTGCCATCCGACGGCAACCGGCTGTACCTCGGCTATTTCAGCACCTGCGGCGAAGCGGTACGCGCGGCGCGGCTGCATTACAACCAGGTGAACGGCTGCTACTATTGTTCGCGGCCGTGCCACACCCAGTGACTGCTTGAATTCCCCGGATTCCCGGAACGAAGCAGGGGCGGCGCCGATGCGCCGCCCCTGCTTCCGTCTCTGCCGCTTCGCCCGGCTACACCGCGTCGCCGCAGTAGAACGAGGTCGACTGGGTGACGCTGGAGGTGCCGTCGTTCACGGTCACGGTGGCGCTGCTCACGCGGTAGGGGTTGCAGTAGCTGCCCCAGTCCACGTAGCCGCCGCTCTGCGACACGTAGAACGTGGACGGGGTGAAGCTGAAGGTGTAGCTCCCCGTGCCGCCGCTGGCCTGCGCCTGGCACTCCATGCGCCCGTGGCCCAGCGAGATGCAGTAGAAGTAGTCGATGCTGAGGGGCGTGGTGGCCGCGGCACCCGGCGCGGGCGCGGCGCCCAGCAGCCCCGCGGCAGCAATGGCACCCACGACGAAACTGCGGATCCGGCGAACAGCCATGGTGATCCTCCTCGGATGGGGTGTGTGAAAACAGGCGTATATAGATTAGGTAAGGAGATGCGTTCCGTCAAATCGCGACTGCGATTCATAGTTTGCGCGCCGGTGCTCTGCACGCGAAGGCCGCTACGGTGATGGTGCTCGCAACGAAGAAGGGGCAACGCCGAAGCGCCGCCCCTACCCTCTCACCGGAGATTTCCTCGCGCCCGGTGCCGGTCACGCGAGAAGTCCGCGAAGGCGGACTGTGTGCCGTTGTAGCCGCGAGTTCACTCGCATTTTCCACGACGACATCTCCGCGCCCACCCCCCGTCTGCTCCTCCCGCCCCGCCGCCCCTCGCGCACCGCCTGCTCCTCCCCGCGCTGCCCGCCCCGATGCATCTCCCCAACTGACGTGCTGGACCGGCTATGGATCCTTCGGCCTGCGAGCACCTGTGCGGAGGCGGGTTCGGCGTGGCCGGCCTCAGGATGACGTCTTTGGGGCGTGAATGGGCATGGATGCGGCGTGTGTGGTTGTTCGGGATGTGGCGGAGGACTCGAACTCCGGATCCCCCGCCGCTCTCACCCTTACCGCGAGCGCCAGTTGCCGCGCGCGCTGAAGCCCACGCTGGCGACCCAGCCGCTGCGGTCCGCGTCGGCGGGCGAGCCGTCGGTGATGTGCGCGAGGGCCACGTTCAGCGGCCCCAGCGAGAGGCCGCCGCTCAGCAGCGTGCCGCTGTCCAGGTTGGTGGACGCGCCCACGCGGGCCGAGATGAACGCCAGCCGCTGCTGCACGCCCACGCCCAGGCTCTTCTCCCACAGCCCCGAGAGCCGCGACTCGCCCAGCGTGCCCTGGTACGCGGCCGAGAGCGTGGTGCGCGAGGGCAGCTCGAGCGCGGCCCCGGCGCGCAGGGTGCGCGGCAGGTCGGTGTCCACGCCCAGGTCCGCCGCCAGCGCGCGCACGTTGGCCGACGCGCTCGCCTCGTTGTACTCGGCCTCGCTGGCGTCGTAGCGGTCCAGCACGCCCTGCAGGTCGCCGGTGCGGTAGTCGGCGCTGGTGAGCGTCACCTGCTTCTGGCTGCGCCCGCCGCCGAAGTTGAAGGTGTTCACCACGTTGCTGACCGCGGCGGAGAGCGTGAGCTGCGGCACCGGCTGGTACGCGGCGCCCAGGTCCAGCCCCACGCCCGCGCCGCCGCGGTCCTTCACCCCCGCGTACGTCACCTGCAGGTCCTGCGGGACGCCCACGTTGTTGCGCACCGTGTCCACCCGCACGATCCCCGTGCGCAGCAGCGCGGTGCCCATGTACACGTGCGCGGTGGCGCCCACCGTCAGCGGGCCGGGAAGAGGCACGGGAAGGCGGCGCCCGTAGCCCACCGCGAAGTCCCACCAGCTGGCGCGGAAGCCCTGCGTTTCCTGCGGGGTGATGTTGTAGCGCCCCGGCTGCGCCTGGAAGCCGAAGAGGAGCAGGTCCACGAAGTCGCGGTCGATGGTGTGGCTGGCCACCGTGTTGAACGAGAACCCGGCCGCGAACGGCCCGATCTGCCCCGACACGGCGGGAAGGCGAACGTCGGCCCGCGCCTCGGTGCCGCCCGGGGGCACGTCGGCCAGGATCTGCTGCTTGCGCTCGTCCGTCTGCTTGCGGTACTGCGCGATGTCCACCACCTCGCCCAGGTCCAGCCCCAGCACGTCGGCGCCGGCGGAAAGGGTGGGGATGGTGAAGCTCCACCCCAGCGTGCCGGGGAGCGCCAGGTTCGCGGGGTTCTGCCAGAGCGACTCGGAGCCGCGGGCGGTGGCCACGTACGCGTTGGCCATCCCCAGCGCGCGCGGCGTCAGCGGCACCTGCGCCGCGGCGGGCACGGCGGCCAGCGCGGCCGCGGCGGACAGCGTTCCGACGACGGATCTCTTCATCTTCCTATGCCTTCCGAAGTTCTCGACCGGGTTCGTGAAGCCGCGGTGGACTTTTCCGCGGCAGCGGTGTATCAGCGGCCGCCCCGTCTCGATCGACGAGACGGTGGCGGCCCGTGAGCGTGCGCCAAAAATACCAGCGCGCGGCAGGTCGCGGTAGCGCGCCCGCTTTTCGGAAAGCGGGCGCGCGGCTATTTTCCACGGCTTGCCACCCGCACGCTTCCCAGCACTGACAGGCAGTCGCCCGTTGCGCATCGACCATATCCGTAACTTCTGCATCGTCGCCCACATCGACCACGGCAAGAGCACGCTGGCCGACCGGCTGATCGAGTCCACGCGCACCCTACAGATGCGCGAGATGAAGGACCAGGTGCTCGACTCGATGGACATCGAGCGCGAGCGCGGGATCACCATCAAGCTGAACGCGGTGCGGATGGAGTACGCCGCCCGCGACGGGCGGAAGTACGAGCTGAACCTGATCGACACCCCCGGGCACGTGGACTTCACCTACGAGGTCTCGCGCTCGCTGGCCGCGTGCGAGGGCGCCATCCTGGTGGTCGACGCCAGCCAGGGGGTGCAGGCGCAGACGCTCTCCAACCTGTTCCTGGCCATGGACGCGGGGCTGGAGATCATCCCCGTGCTGAACAAGATCGACCTCCCCGGCGCCGAGCCGGAGCGCCGCCGCGAGGAGATCGTGGACCTGCTGGGCGTGCACCCCGACGAGGTGATCCTGGCCAGCGCCAAGGCGGGGATCGGGATCGGCGACATCCTGGAGGCCATCATCGCGCGCGTCCCCCCGCCCGAGGGCGACGCCGACGCGCCGCCGCGGGCGCTGATCTTCGACAGCTACTACGACAAGTACGTGGGCGCCGTCCCCTCCATCCGCGTGGTGGACGGGGTGTTCCGGCCGGGGATGCGCATCGCCTTCGGCAGCAACGACTCCGTCTATCCCGTGGACGAGGTCGGCTACCTGCAGCTGGGCCGCTATCCGCTGCAGGAGCTGCGGCCGGGCGAGGTGGGCTACGTGATCGCGGGGATCAAGCGCGTGCAGGACACCCGCTCGGGCGACACCATCCTTGACGCCGCCAACCGCGCCACCGAGCTCCTCCCGGGCTACCAGGAGGTGAAGCCGATGGTGTTCGCGGGGATCTACCCCACCGACACCGAGCAGTACGAGGAGCTGCGCGACGCGCTGGCCAAGCTGCAGCTGAACGACGCCTCGCTGAGCTACGAGCCCGAGACCTCGCTGGCGCTGGGGTTCGGCTTCCGCTGCGGCTTCCTGGGGCTGCTGCACATGGAGATCATCCAGGAGCGGCTGGAGCGCGAGCACGACCTGGACCTGATCACCACCGTTCCCAACGTGAAGTACAACGTGGTGATGACGGACGGGAGCGACCTGTGGATCGAGAGCCCCAGCGCGCTTCCCGACCCCACCAAGATCGACCACATCGACGAGCCGTACGTCCGCGCGCGGATCATGACGCCGGCCGACTACATCGGCGCGGTCCAGAAGCTGTGCCACGAGCGCCGCGGCGAGTTCAAGGGGATGACCTATCCCGACCCGCAGCGCGTGGAACTGGCGTACGACCTGCCGCTCGCCGAGATCGTGCTGGACTTCTACGACCGGCTGAAGTCTGCCACGCGCGGCTACGCGTCGCTGGACTACGAGTTCGCCGAGTACAAGGCCAACCCGCTGGTGAAGCTGGACATGCTGATCAACGGCGACCCGGTGGACGCCTTCAGCGTGATCATCCACCGCGACAAGGCGTACGAATACGGGCGCAACGTGAGCGAGAAGCTGCGCGAGCTGATCCCGCGGCAGATGTTCGAGGTGGCCATCCAGGCGGCCATCGGCAACAAGATCATCGCCCGCGAGAGCATCAAGGCCATGCGGAAGAACGTGACCGCCAAGTGCTACGGCGGCGACATCTCCCGCAAGCGCAAGCTCCTGGAGAAGCAGAAGGAAGGGAAGAAGCGGATGAAGCAGGTGGGAACGGTGGAGATTCCGCAGGAGGCTTTCCTGGCGGTGCTGCAGGTGGGGGATTGAGGGGAAGTGCGGGAGTGCGGGAGTGCGGGAGTGCGGGAGTGCGTGCGGTGCGCGTCCGCTGCCTCGCGCCCTCTCCGGCCGGCCTAGGCCGTCCACCTCTCCCGTACCGGGAGAGGTAGCTTTCCGGCATCGGTGCGGGTGGGACGCACTGCCGCTTTCCACGCGCCGGTGGAGTCCGCGAAGGCGGACTGTGTGCCGTTGTAGCCGCGAGTTCACTCGCATTTTCGCGCACACAAACCTGACGTACCGTCACCAATCCGACCGACTCGAGTCGCTCCAACCCGACGCGGGTCCGGCGCCATCCATCCATCATCGTTGACACTCGCCGGCCTCCGCGCGCGTATGGGCGTGTGCGGGCGCGGAAGCCGGCCCGCGGCGAATTCGATCCATCCTCCGTTGCAAGGCGGTTCCCATGACCATGATCGCGTGCGTGGACTGCGGGCACTCGGTGTCCGACGCGGCGCCGTTCTGTCCCGCGTGCGGGCGGCCCATCTCGGCGGCGCGGACGTACGGCCCGCCCGCGCCGTACGCCGGCGCGCCGGTGCCCGACCGGCTGGCCGCCGAGCGGAACAACGTGCAGATCGGCTACGTCATGATGGCCGTGGCGTTCGCCGTGTGGCCCACGATGATCGTGGCCGGCATCATCGGGATGACCAAGCGCGACGCGCTGCGCGGCACCTGGCTGGAATCCCACGCCGAGTGGCTGATGAACACCCTGCTCGTCTCGGTCGGGCTGATCGTGGCCGGGTTCTTCGCCTTCCTCATGGGAATGGTCCTGTTCTTCCCCTTCGGCTTCATGATGATCTTCGCCGCCGGGCTGGGCTCGCTCGCCTGGCACGTCTACCGCCTGATCCGCGGCTGGACGCTGCTGAGCGAGGGCAAGCCCGCCGTCGGCATCCTCTCCCCCCCGAAGTGGTAGGGGAGCACGCGACTGAACGCAGCCCGTCCGCTCCGCATGCTTGCCCGCATCGGGACCATCTCCCGCTGCGGGCAAGCTTCGTTTCCGGGCAGGGCGATGGAATCTTCTCCGTTCCCCTGTCCCCCTGTCCCCTGCGGTTTGGAGGATCGGGCCGCCGGGCGTTAGAATGTCGGTCGCGCGGATGCCGGTGGCGGCCGCGCCCCATCCATCCCACGACCGAACGAGAGCGTTGCGACTGCCGATCTTCGCGGGGCCGCTGCGGGGGCGCCGGTGGCTGCCGGCCAGCCGCGGCAAGGTCCTCCGCATCCTGCTGGGCACCTACGAGCCCGAGCAGACCCGCCTTTTCCTGCAGCACGTCCGCCGCGGCGGCACCGTGCTGGACGTGGGCGCGCACGTGGGGTACTACACCCTGCTCTCGGGCGTCCTGGTGGGCCCCGGCGGCGCGGTGTGGGCCTTTGAGCCGAACCCGGCCAACGCCCGCTTCCTGCGCGAGCACGTGCGCGTGAACGCGCTCCGCCACGTGCACGTGGAGCAGGCCGCGGTGAGCGACGAGGAGGGCACCGCGCGCTTCGACTTCGGCACCGGGAGCGGTACCGGGCACCTGGCCGCGGAGGGGGAGATCGAGGTGCGCACGCTGCGCCTGGACGACTTCTGCCGCCAGCGAGGGATCCGTCCCGACGCGGTGAAGATCGACGTCGAAGGGGCCGAGGGGGCGGTGCTGGACGGATTCGCGGAGACGGTCGCAGCCGCGCGGCCGGTCATCTTTCTCTCCACCCACGGGCCGGAGCCGCACCGCCGCTGCGTGGAGTGGCTGCGGGCGCGCGGCTACACGCTGGAGCCCATTGTCGGCGATTCGGTGGAGAGCGCGTCCGAGCTCCTCTGCACGCCCGGCCCCAAGGGGTGATGCGTATCTCCGTCGTCCTTTCCACCTACAACCGCCCGCGGGACCTGGAGCGCGTCCTCTGGGGATACGCCGTCCAGACCGACCGCGCCTTCCAGCTCGTCGTCGCCGACGACGGCTCGGGGGCGGAGACGGCGGCGCTGGTGGATCGGATGCGGGGGGAGGCGAATCTCGACCTCCTCCACGTCTGGCACGAGGACCGGGGCTTCCGGAAGACGGAGATCCTGAACCGCGCCATCGCCGCGGCGGCGGGGGACTACCTCGTCTTCAGCGACGGCGACTGCATCCCCCGCCGCGACCTGGTGGCGACGCACCGGGCGCTGGCGGCGCCGGGGCGATTCATCGCCGGCGGCTACCTGAAGCTTCCCGCCGCGGTGAGCGACCGCATCACCGTGGACGACGTGACGAGCGGGCGCGTCTCCGATCTCGCCTGGCTGCGCGCGCAGGGATGGCGGCCGGGGCGGCGGGCGCTGCGGCTCACCGGCTCGCGGCGCATCGGCCGCATCTTCGACGCGCTGACGCCGACCAGCACCGAGTTCCACGGCAACAACGCCTCGGTGTGGCGTGAGGCGCTGGAGCGGGTGAACGGCTTCGAGGGGGAGATGGGGTACGGCGGGCTGGACAAGGCGCTGGGCTACCGTCTCCGGAACGCCGGGGTGCGCGGCGTGCAGGCGCGCCACCGGGCCGTCTGCCTGCACCTGCACCACGAGCGCCCGTACCGCGACCCCCAGATGCTGCGCCGCAACCGCGAGCTCCTGGCCCGCTTGCGCGCCGGCGGCGAGCACCGCGCACGGCGCGGGCTGGCCGAGCTGGCGCCCGACCCCACCCTTCGCCTGAACGGCGAACCCGCATACCAGGAGAGCGTATGACCCCCGGCACCGCCGAGAAGCGCTGGATCGTGGGCGTGGACCTGGGCGGCACCAACATCGTCGTCGGCCTGATCCCCATCGAGGGCGGCGAGGTGATGGGGCTGCGCACGCACCCCACCGACGCCACCCGCGGCGCCAAGTTCGTGGTGGACCGCATGGTGGCCATGGTCGAGGAGGCGATCGAGTCCGTGACCTCCGGGCACGGCACCACCCGCGACGCCGTGGCCGGCGTGGGGATCGGCTCGCCCGGGCCGCTGGACCGCAAGACGGGAACGGTGATCAACACGCCCAACCTGGGGTGGCGCAACTTTCCGCTGCGCGACCTGATGGCCAACGCGCTGCACCTGCCCTGCACGCTGGACAACGACGCCAACTGCGCCACCTACGGCGAGTGGTGGACCGGCGCCGGGCGCGGAACGCAGACGCTGGTCGGCCTCACGCTGGGGACGGGGATCGGCGGCGGGATCGTGCTGAACGGCGAGATCTACCACGGCTGCAGCGACGTGGCCGGCGAGATCGGGCACATGACCATCGACAGCAACGGGCGGCGCTGCAAGTGCGGCAACTACGGGTGCCTGGAGCAGTACGCCAGCGGCCCGGCCATCGCCACGCGCGCCATCGAGGGGCTGGAGGCGGGCGCGCCCTCGCTGCTGGTGGACATGGTGGATGGCAGGCTGGACGACATCACCGCCGCCACGGTGTACGAGGCGGTGGTGGAGGGCGATCCGTACGCCAACGAGGTGATGAAGGACACGGCCAAGTTCCTGGGCGCGGGGATCGCCAGCATCATCAACATCCTGAACCCGGAGATGGTGGTGATCGCGGGCGGCGTGACCCGCGCGGGCGAGCACCTGTTCGAGCCGCTGCGCGCCGAGGTGCGCCGCCGCGCCTTCCGCAGCGCGCAGGAATGCTGCCGCATCGTCTCGGGCCAGCTCCCCGGCACCGCCGGCGTGGTCGGCGCCGCGGCGGTGTTCAAGAAGGAGAACTACGGGCACGTCTGAACGGAAGTGCGGGAGTGCGGGAGTGCGGAAGGCGGCTGAAGCCGCGGCAACAACTACGGGAAGCCTCGCAAACTGCGCGAGGCTGTTCGGCTCGGCATCGGGGGCGGGGAAGGGAACCGGAGGAGTTCTGCCGGCTCGAATCGAGCGGAGATGCCGAGGCGGGGAGTCCGCGAAGGCGGACTTCGGGCCGTTGTTGCCGCGATTTCAATCGCCCTTCTCCGGGGGGCCTTCGAGTTGAATTCCGGTCGCGAGCCCGGGGATCCGCCCCTCCGGCGTGGTTCCCCGGGCTCGCGATCAGGCCCGCTCCGGTACGAGCGGCGGTCGACTTCCCGATCCGCCTGCCGCCCGGCTCAGTTGCAGTACAGCGGCCGGCACGCGGTGCAGGCGGCCGTCTGCCCCGGGCAGGTTCCCTCCTGGGAGACGAGCTCGTTCGCCCGCACCGTTCCGCTCGCGTCCTCTCCCTCGCCGAGCTCGAACGACTCGACCTCGACCTCTTCCAGCTTCAATTTGGACGTCCGCATGATGCGCCTCCGTGTGAAGTGCGGTGAATGTCAGCGGCCTGCGCCCGGTAAGCCCGTATGCCGTGACGTCCTTTACCGGCGCAACAATCACGCCGCGAGAGGGTGCGACGGCGTGTTCGGAGCGTAGCGCCGGGCCCGGTGGACGATTCTGGTGGTGATCCGGTGTTGGCTCGCGGTTGAAGCCTGGCGCAGTTTGTCAGGCTTTCCGTGGTTGTTGCTGCGGCTTCAGCCGCCCCTGGAACAGGAACCGCGCCGGTCCACACCGGAGTTCGTGCAGCACCGAACCCAACGCACTCCCGCACTCACGCACTTCCGCACTATCCAGTGAAGCGCCTCGGCATCCTCGGCACGTTCGTTTGGGACACAGTGTGGACGCTGGCCGACCAGGCGGCGGGGCGGCCGCTGGAGACGTGGGGCGGGATGTCGTTCTCGCTCGCGTCCGCGGCGGCCATGCGGCCGGAGGGGTGGGAGATCGTCCCCATCGCCCACGTCGGCGCGGACCTGCTCGGGCGCGCGCACGAACTCCTCGACACGCTGGGCGGCATCGTCACGCGCGACGCGGTCGTCTCCGTCCCCCAGCCCAACAACCGCGTGGAGCTGGTCTACACCGACGCCGCCAGCCGCGGGGAAAAGATGAGCGGCGGCGTGCCGGGGTGGACGTGGGATGAGCTGGCGCCGCACCTGGACGGGCTCGACGCGCTCTACGTGAACTTCCTCTCCGGCTGGGAGCTGGATCTCGCGGCGGCGAAGATGCTCCGCCACTTCCCGCATCCCGTCTACGCCGACCTGCACTCGCTCTTCCTCGGCCCGCCGCTCCCCGGCGGCCCCCGCGAGCCGCGCCGCCTGCCGCGCCCGGCCGAGTGGCTGGGCTCGTTCGATGTGGTGCAGATGAACGCGGAGGAGTTCGAGCTGCTCACCGACACCCGCCCTGACGCGCCGGAGGCGCTGGAAGGTGTGTATTGCCTCGGGCCGCGCGCCGTGTTCGTGACGCAGGGGAGCGACGGCGCGCGGTACATGGCGCGTCGCGGTCTGCTGCAGCCCGGCGAGTCGCCATCGACGGTCGCCCACGGCCAGGTGCCCGCCGTTCCGCACGCGCCCGGCGGCGACCCCACCGGCTGCGGCGACGTCTGGGGCGCATCGCTGTTCTGCGGCCTCCTCGGGGGACTGGACGTGGAGCGTGCCGTCCGCCGCGCGAACGCCGTCGCCGCCGCGAAGCTGGAGCACCGCGGCGGCAGCGGATTGTACGAGCATCTGACGGCGCGCCGCGGCGCATGGGACGCGGAGGGGTGAAAAGAAAACCGGCCGCCGGAATCTCCGGCGGCCGGTTTCGCTGTGGATCGCCGCGTCAGCCGCAGCAGGCCTGCCAGTCGGTGGCCTGGCTGTACTCCACGCACGGAAGCGTGCAGTGCGGTCCGGCCGAGCAGTCGCACTGCGTCGCGTAGTCCAGCGAGTTGCAGTTGACCTCGCTGCCGCCGCAATAGGGAAGCGTTTCCGCCCGGCTTTCCACGCCACCGCGGGACTTCTCCTTCACCGCGAAGGTTTCGACGCTGAGATCCTCGATCTTGAGCGAGAGCTTCTTCATGCGGGCCTCCGATGGGGTAGGTTGGCCAGATCGAGCCGGCGGCCCGATCGCTACATTAACGCCGCTGTCCCGCGAACTACGACAGCATGAGACAAAGCGAGAGGATCTCGGGGTCCCGTGGATGCTGTCCCGCGCGGACGAAGGTTCGTAACGCACTGGGGTTCGCACCGTCCTTCCACACCGAACACTTTCCGATTCCCGCCCGGCGGAGTAGTTTGCCCCCATGCCGATGAACGGAGGCGCGCGCCCGTGACGCGCGTGGTGACGGTCCCCCAGACGCTGAACGGCGAGGCCTTCGAGGGGCTTCTCGCCGAGGCGGCCGACGCGGGCGACGAGAAGCTGCTCTTCGACGCGCGCCACGTGCGCTTCGCCGATCCGTACGGCATGCTGGGGCTGCTGGCGATCGGCACCTACATCGGCGAAACGGGCGGCCGGCCGATGCTGGACCTCCCCCAATCTCCCGAGGTGGTGCGCTACTTCGGGGGGATGGGCTTCCTCTCCGCCGCGGCCATCGCCTTCGAGATGGCGCCGCCGCGCGGCCGCAACCCCGAGTCCGGCGCGCTGCTGCCCATCACCGTCATCAACTCCGCCGACGACGTGCACGCGGTGGTCAACGAACTGAACGAGGGGCGGGTGAGCGCGCTGCTGACCGAGCAGCTGGGCCACTCGAAGGTGGACGCCATCGGCTTCAGCGTCCTCCTCTCCGAGGTGTCGCAGAACATCATCGAGCACGCCGCCGCGCCCGGCTGGGTGGGGATCCAGACCTACCGGCGGTGGAAGGGGATCGACCGGCGCGTGGCGGTGATCGCGGTGATGGACCTGGGGGTGGGCTTCAAGGGCTCGCTGGAGCGCGAGCACGCCGCCCGCTTCGGTGACCGCTGGGGCGACGCCACGGCGCTCGAGGCGGCGTTCATCCACGGCGTCACCCGCTTCCGCGAGCCGGGGCGCGGGCAGGGATTGAAGCAGATCCGCAAGCGCGTGGGCAAGTGGGGCGGCAAGATCTCCATCCGCTCCGGCACCAGCCGCATCGCCGACGTGCCCGAGTGGGACGACGCGCTCCCGCTGGCGAAGGACCTCCCGTACTTCCCCGGCGCGCAGATCGAGATCATCCTCCCCGCGCGCGAGGCCGCGCCCGCGCCGCCGCCCGCCGCGCCGGCACCGGCCACCCGCGCCGCCGCCCCGCCGCGCCGCCCGCCCCCGGGCTGAGGGCGCGCGGGGACGCACCGCATCCCCAATCGTACTCCCGTACTTCTCGTAACTTTCGTACTTCTTTTCCGAGGAAAGACATGAAGACCGCGACCTTCGAGACCAACAAGGGCACCTTCACCGCCGAGCTGTACGACGACGCGGCGCCGGGAACGGTGGCCAACTTCGAGAAGCTGGCCCAGAGCGGCTTCTACGACGGCATCATCTTCCACCGCGTGATCCCCGACTTCGTGGTGCAGGGCGGCGACCCCATCACGAAGGAGAAGGGGCTGAACCACCCCACGGTCGGCACCGGCGGGCCGGGGTGGAAGATCAAGTGCGAGACGCAGGGCAATCCCCATCGCCACGAGGACGGGTCGCTGTCGATGGCGCACGCGGGGAAGGACACCGGCGGGAGCCAGTTCTTCATCGTGCTGAGCGAGGCCAACACCCGGCACCTGAACGGGGTGCACACCGTGTTCGGCAAGGTGACGCAGGGGCTGGACGTGGTGCACCAGCTGGCGCGGGGCGACCGCATGGACCGGGTGACCGTCGCCGACGCCTGAGCCCGGTGCACGCCGCCTTCGTCACCCGCGCCCCTTTTCGCCTCATGGCCGTGCAGCGCCGCTCGGTGACCTCGCTGTTCAGCAACCTGGTGACGCGGCCCACCGGCCGCGCCATCCGCACCGGCGTGGAAAGCCAGATCGCGGAGATGGAGGGCCCGGCCGCCACGCCCTGCCTGTCCGTCCTGGACTTCTCGCAGGTGCGCGTGCTGGACTACTCGTGCGCCGACGAGATCGTGGCCCGGCTCCTCCTGCGCTTCGTGGGCGACGACCGGCCCTCCGAGGCGTTCTTCGTGCTGGTGGGGATGCAGGAGCACCACGAGGACGCCATCGAGGCGGTGCTCGAGCGGCACTCGCTTCTGCTGGTGGCGCGCGACGAGGAGGGCGTGGTGAAGCTGATGGGCGCCGCCAACCCGCTGCACCGGGCCGCGTGGGACGCGCTGGTGCGCCGCGGCCGCGCCGGCGCCGCCCAGGTGGCCGACGACGTGGGGCTGCCGCGCGAGGTGGTCGACGCGGTGATGGCCACCCTCGTCAGCCAGCGCGTGGTGACGCCCAACGCCGACGGCACCGTGACCCCTCTCTCCCTGCTGCTCGATGAGTGACTCCGACCGCACCGGCCCGTCCACCCGCGCGGTGCACGCCGGCGAGGGCGCGCGCGACCTGAACGCGCCGGTGGTGAACCCCATCGTCCTGTCGACCACGTTCTACAACGCGCCCGACGGCGAGGGGCCGGTCCTGTACCAGCGCTACGGCAACGCGCCCAACCACGTGCTGGCCGAGGAGCGCGTCGCCGCGCTGGAGGGCGCGGAGGACGCCGTCATCCTGGCCAGCGGGATGGCGGCGATGGCGTGCGCGGTCCTTTCCGTGGTCCAGGCGGGCGACCACATCGTGGCGACCGAGGCCATCTACGGCGGCACGCGCGCGCTGCTGGAGACGGAGCTGCCGCGGCTGGGGATCACGGCGACATTCGTGGACATGTTCCAGCCCGGGTGGACGGACGCCTTCCGCCCGAACACGAAGCTGGTGATGGGCGAGAGCCCGTCGAACCCGCTGCTGCGGGTGATGGACCTGGCCGCGCTGGCGCACGAGTCGCACGCGCGCGGGGCGACGGTGATCGTCGATTCCACCTTCGCGTCGCCGCTGAACTGCCGGCCGCTGGAGCACGGCGTGGACCTGGTGATGCACAGCGCCACCAAGTACCTGGGCGGCCACAGCGACGTGACCGCGGGCGTGATCGCCGGGAGCCGCGCGCGGGTGAAGGCGGTGCGCGACCGCGCGAAGGTGTGGGGCCCGGCGCTGGATCCGCACGCCGTGTGGCTGCTGGAGCGGGGGATGAAGACGCTGGCGCTCAGGATGGAGCGCCACAACGCGAACGGGCTGGCGGTGGCCGCGTGGGCCGAGACGCACCCCGGGATCGCGCGGGTGCACTACCCGGGACTCGTGTCGCACCCCGACCACGAGACCGCGCGGCGCGTGCTGCACGGCTTCGGGGGGATGATCGGACTGGAGATCGCGGGCGGCGGGCCGGCGGCCGCGAAGTTCGTGCGCGCGCTGAAGCTGGCGAAGCTGGCCCCGTCTCTGGGCGGCGTGGAGACGCTGATGAGCGAGCCGCGCTACACCAGCCACGCGGCCATGACGCCCGCCCAGCGCGAGGCCAACGGCATCCGCGACGGCTTCATCCGCGTCTCCCTCGGCATCGAGGACGCCGCCGACATCATTGCCGACCTGGAGCAGGCGCTGGCGGTGGTCGCGGCGGGTGCGGGGGCGGAGGAGCGCACGGGGGTGGCGGCGGATTAAAGCCGAGCACCGGTAACTCATCAAAGCTGTCGTTCGGGTTCACTCGGAATCCATGATGACGGTAGTGAGTTTTGCGCTGGTGTAAATGGCATCGCAGGATACAGATCTCTAATTGGATGGAGCCCGATGTCGCACTCGTACCGTGTTGAGAGCACGTCGTCGCGAACGGCCAGAGTTGAGGACATTTGGCTTCACCTACCAGAGAATCAAGACACTGCGAGGACTCGACGAATTCTTCGCGTGGAAATCATCGACAATCCCAAGAACAACGAGGCGCGAGTAAAAGCCTGTATTCTGCATCAGAGGCGACATTCAAGTTCCTCGCCGTGGCACGACGTTGATGCATTTAATCTGACTCAGTTAAAGGCGGGACAAGAGGTTCGGATACAGTTGGATTCGGCCGAGACGTTGGACCTGTACCGCGAGCTTGAGCGGCTTTATAGACTAGGGGAAGATGGTGTCCCACGCGGGAAGCGGCGACTAGTTGTCGCTGACGAGGATGAGGCGCTCATTGTGAAGGGCCCAGCGAGGGAGATCCTAGAAGAATTGCATGGAAGTGCCGGCGACCAGCTTTGGGAACTGTTGAGTGATTTAAATCCAAACCTATTCCGCGCAGTTGCGCTTGCAAAACTTCACGAGATACGAGAACAAGCAGTTGTCGAGTTCGAGGTGCACCTTACTGCAGGCGATTGGTCAGAAAGCGAGTGGCAGAATTTTTTCGAAAACAATACTTGGATTTTCGGTTACGGTCTTTCTTATCGCTTTTTATCACCTGTTGAAACTCAGCCGCATTACGGAGGTACTCTCGTAACAGGTACAGGAGGTCAGCAGGGGGATTTCCTTGCTGCGACGGAAGCGGAAATTCGCTTCACGGTACTTGTTGAGATCAAAACACCTGATAGTACATTGGTGGGAAATCAGCCGTATCGAAATAAGGTTCATCTGATCGGTAGAGAACTGGCTGGCGGAGTTGCACAACTTCAGTCCAATTGTCGCACGTGGGAAATCTACGGCGCCACGAACGAAGAAAATCGGGGGCGTCTTGAGACGACTCATAGCTACACGGTAATGCCTAAAGGTATTTTGATCATCGGTCACACTCGTCAACTCGACACGATCACGAAACGCACCTCGTTCGAATTATTTCGGCGAAACCTCGTGAACCCGGAAGTTATCACTTTCGACGAACTGTTACAGCGTGCTCGGCACCTACTCCTTACTGAAGAGAAGCGATTGGATCGTGTTGAGCCGGAGGATGATCTACCGTTCTAAGGCTGTCTCCGTCCTGACGCGTATTACAAGGTCTGGTGTTCCCTGCATACTGTTGGCCTGCGATTGACGCACGGGTTATTCTGTCACGTCCCGACGGCGCGGTGCCGGCGGGACGCGCTGTATCCAGAGCAGACGGGGCATGATGGCGGAGCAGCAGGTTTTCGACATCGCGGTGGTGGGGGCGGGGCCGTGCGGGCTGGCCGTGGGCGTGGCGGCCAAGGAGCGCGGGCTCTCCTGCGTGATCTTCGACCAGGGGCCGGTGACCTGGTCGATGTACCGCTATCCGACCTACACCACCTTCTTCAGCGGTCCGGAAAAGCTGGAGATCGCCAACATTCCGTTCACCACCTCCGGAGACAAGCCCACCCGCCGCGAGGGGCTGCGCTACTATCGCAAGCTGGTGCAGTACTTCGGGCTGAACGTGCACCAGTACGAGGGCGTCACCGGCATCGAGCGGGCGGGCGGCGAGTTCGTGGTGCGCACCCGCATCCGCGAGGTGGACGATGCGCAGTACCGCGCCCGCAACATCGTGATCGCCACCGGCTACTTCGACACGCCGCGGCGGCTGGACGTGCCCGGCGGAGAGCTGCCCAAGGTGGTGCACTACTTCACCGAGCCCTTCATCTACTTCGACCAGGACGTGATCGTGATCGGCGCGGGGAACAGCGCGGCCGACGCGGCGCTCACCACCTGGCGCGAGGGCGCGCGGGTGACGATGGTGCACCTGTTCGAGGGGCTGGACCGCGGGGTGAAGCCGTGGGTGCGCCCCGACATCGAGAACCGCATCACCGAGGGCTCCATCCCCGCGCTCTGGCGCCACCGCGTGGTGGCCATCCGCCCGCGCGAGGTGGACGTGGAGAGCCTGGACACCGGCCGGGTGCGCACGATCCCCAACGACTGGGTGCTGGCGATGACGGGGTACGTGCCCGACCCCGGCCTGCTGCGCGAGCTGGGCGTGAGCATCGACGCGCAGACCGGCATCCCCGCGCACGACCGCAACACGATGCTGACGGACGTGCCGGGCGTGTACATCGCGGGCGTGGTGGCGGCGGGGTACGACGCGAACAAGATCTTCATCGAGAACGGCAAGTTCCACGGGCCGCTGATCGCCGACGCCATCCTGGGCCGCGAGCCGGACCCGGAGACGGTGAAGAAGGCCAGGTCGCTGGCCGTGGCGACCTGAGCCTGCCGGGCGCGGCCCGGCCACCCCTCTCCCCGCCAATGAATTGGCGGGCAACAAGGGCACAAAGTCCCTGCGGGACTGCTCGGCGGTATCCGGGCGATGGGGATGGCATCGCGCCGAGATCCTTCTCGCTGGCAGTTGCAGTCGAAGCCTGACGCAGTTTGTCAGGTTTTCCGTGGTTGTTGCTGCGGCTTCAGCCGCCGGTGCCGGAAGCGATGTGGTAGCACTTCCGCCGGAGTGTGCGGTCGCGCTACCTTGTCGGAACACGGCCTGCTGCAATTCTCCTCCGCCCCAAGCACGCGATCCATCCACCACCGCCACACCGTTCTCACCCATGCGAGCGAGCATCGCGCTGACCGGCCTGGCTACGCTGGCCGTGCTTTCTTCGACCGCTTTCCTCATGCGCGCCCAGGCGCCCGCCGCCGCGCCGGCCATGATGGCCGCGCCGGCCGCGAACGCGCCCGGGCTGCGCGTGGGCGTGGACGCCGAGCACCGGGACCTGGTGCTGGAGGTCGGCCCCGTCGACCTCCCCGCCAACGGCGGCCACCGGCAGCTTCCCGCGTACCACGCCGCCCTCCCCGTGGATGGCTGGCTGCACGGCTACCGCGTGGAGATGGTGGACGCAGACGGACGCCCCGTTCCGCGGCGCACGCTGCACCACGTGAACGTGATCGTGCCCGGGCAGCGCGAGCTGTTCAGCCCCATCATGCTGCGCATGGCCGCCGCCGGGCAGGAGACGGCGCCGGTGGCGCTCCCGCGGATGCTGGGCTACCGCGTCCGCAGCGGGCAGGAGCTCATCGTCACGGTGATGATGCACAACCCCACGCCCACCGCCTACCGCGGCGTGAAGCTGCGCCTGCACTTCGGCTACACGCCGGGGAGCGCGGTGCTGAAGCCGGTGTCGGTGTTCCCCTTCTACATGGACGTGATGCCGCCGGCCAGCCTGCATTCGTGGGACCTGCCGCCGGGGCGCAGCCGCCGCAGCTGGGAGGCGCGGCCGGCGGTGGCGGGGCGCATCCTGGGCGTGAGCGGGCACCTGCACCAGTACGGCACCGCGCTGCGCCTGGAGGACGTCACCGCGGGAAAGGTGATCTGGAACGGGCGCCCGCAGGTGGACGGCGAGGGCGAGGTGGTGGGGATGCCGGCGTCGTACTTCGTGTGGCAGCTCGGCATTCCGGTGCGGGCGGACCACGTGTACCGGATCACGGCCGAGTACGACAACCCCACCGGCCAGACCATCCCCGGCGGCGCGATGGGCGCGCTGGGCGGCGCGATCGTCCCCGAGGGCGGGGCGCGGTGGCCGGGCGTGGACCCGAACAACCCCGAGCTGAAGCTGGACTGGCACCTGGTGCACACCGGCAACCAGGGCGGCCACATGCACATGCGGATGCAGGGCGCCGCTCCGCCTGCCTCGGGCCACGACCACGGCGCGATGCCGGGGATGAGCCACGGCGCCGCCGCCAGGCCCGCCGCGCAGGCCGATGCGATGGCCGGGACGGGCGGGATGGATCACGCGCACGCGCACGACCACCAGTCGCACCGGTGATCGCGGCAGGATCGCGATTCGCCGCGCGCCCGTGACGGTAGAACGGACAGCCAGCGCCCGCCGGACCCCCGGCGGGCGCTCCTCGTTCCAGGAATGCCGGCGTGTCGCAGAAGCCTCCCCGCCCCGCGATTGCGGACAATGTTTCCGCTGATCCGCTATTGTCGAAAGAAGCCGGACGATGGTAGGATAGACGCACCGCAACGTCGCGGCCCGTCTCTCCCGCTCCAAGGAGGCCCACGTGAAGAAGCTGAAGCTGAACCTCGACCAGATCGCGGTGCACTCGTTCGACGCGGGGGCGAACGGCCGCGGGGGGACCGTGCACGCCCACACCTACACCTACCAGAGCGGCGACCAGTGCCACACGGGCCTCCAGGACTCCTGCTACTCGTGCCCCGCGCCGCCGTACTGCAACCCCCAGCCGATCTCGTGGGACAACAACTGCTGAGGCACGGCACGATCGCGGCCGGATGAAGCAAGGGGGCGCTCCGGATGGGGCGCCCCTGCACGCTCCTGCGTTCGACCGCGATTTCAGCCGCCTTTGTGGGTATCGCGGGCGTCGGTAGATTGGATGCCGTCCACGCCGCGCCGTTCCCGCCCCGCCGCATCCTCCGTGACCGACGCACCGTCCGCCGACGACATCCTGGCCCGGCTCAACGCCGCGGATGGGGATGCGCTCGTGTGGCTGCCGGTGAACGGCCGCACCTTCTCACCGCTCCTGCGCCCCGGCGACCAGATCGGCGTGGCGCGCTGCGCGGTGGATGATCTGCAACGGGGCGACCTGGCGCTCGTCCGCCGCGACGGCGCGTGGGCGGTGCGCGTCGTCGCCGCCACGCTGCCGCTGCGGGTGGGGACGCCGCGCGGGCGGGTGGACGACGCGCCCGGCGAGGTGCACGGCCGCGTCGCGGCGATCCGGCGCGGCGGGCGCACGCTGGGCTTCGGCGCGGGGTGGCGGGCGGCCGCGTGGGCGATGCAGCGCGCCGCGGCGGCCGCGCGGATGGTGCTCGGCCCGGCGGCGCGGCTCGCCAGGACGTCCGCGGCGGGGCGGCGGATCCGCGGGCGGCGCGTGGGGCCGGTGCACGTCCGCCCCGTCCGCCCGGAAGACGCGGACGCGCTGGACGCATTCTGCGCCGGGAACCTGCCGCGGATGCGCCCGTACATCGTCACGCAGGCGCGTACGCGCTGGGCGACGGCGGGCGCCGCCGTGGCCGCGTTCGACGCACGGGGTGGCGTGCGCGGCTTCGTCTTCGTGGACGAGTATCGGGCGGAGGGGACGGACCTGCCCGGCGTGTGGCTGCGCGCGCTCGCGGTCGATCCCTCCGCGCGGCGGCTGGGGCTGGGGCGCGAGCTGGTGCGCGAGGTGATCGCGGAAGCGCATCGCCGCGGCGCGCGCGAGATCTTCGTCGACGTGCTGGAGACGAACCGCGCGTCCATCGCGCTGATGCGCGGCGCGGGCTTCATCGACTCGCCGCCGGAGCTCGTCGCGGAGGCCAACCGCGTCCTCGCCGCCTCCGGCGAGGGCCCGCGCGTGATCCTCCGTATCGCCCGCGAATGACATCAACTCGCGTCCGGAAACCGAGCCGATCGAGCGGGCGACTGCTCCCGAGCCGAACAGCCTCGCGCAGTTTGCGAGGCTTCCCGTGGTTGTTGCTGCGGCTTCAGCCGCCGGTGGGTCTGGCCTGCGAAGGCTCCATCCCCATCCGCGAAGATGATCGACATCTCCATCTCCTTCTCCATCCCCATCTCCCGATGACGCGCATGCTCGCGAAGATGATCCGCATCTCCCTGCTGCTGTTGCCGTTGCTGTCCCTGGCCGCGTCCCGCTCTACCGCGCAGCGGACGATCTGGCGCGGGCGCTCGGGCGGATTCGACGTGGCGTGGACGGACCGCGACATCACCGCGCGGCGGGCCAGCGACGGCGCGCTCGTCTTTTCCGCGCGCCGGATCGCCGACGCGGAGTGGGCGGAGATGGAGGACGTCAGCGACGAGGAAGCGACGGTGAAGGAGTACGAGCGGACGGTGCGGCTGCTGTCGGTGGTGGGCTCGATCGTGAGCCTGGAGGAGGCGACCTACTGCGACTGCGGCGGCGTGCACCCCATCATGTGGACGCGCTTCGTGGCGTACGACCTGGCGCGCGGCACCGCCGCCCATCCGCACCCGGCGCGCATCACCGACCTGGTGCCCGAGCGCGAGGTGCTGCGCGCGCTGGCCGGCGACGCCCTCGTGCGGCAGGCGATGGATTCGGCGCACGTGCGCGCCTCCGCCTCGCCGGCGGCGATGACGGAGGCGCTGAAGCGGGTGGAGGTGCAGCCGCCGGGCGACGAGTGCACCTACGGCTTCGGCGAGTTCCCCGCCGAGTTCGCGCTGCACCACCTGGAGGGCGGGCGCGTGGCCGTGCGCTTCAGCCTGGGGCACTGGGTGGAGATCTGCCGCGGGAGGTACATCCAGGTCGGCGTGCTCGTCCCCCCGCCCGCGCGCCTCGTCCCCGACCTGAGCGCCGCAGGCGCGCGCCGCGCCGGCTTCCTGATGAAGGACCAGCGCGCCATCGCCGGCGACCGCAAGACGACGTTCAACTACACGCCGCGGCGGCGGTGAAACGCGAACCGGCGCCCGCGTTTGTCGCGGGCGCCGGCTCATGGATGCCAGCGATCCGGCGCTCGCAATCGGGCGCCGGATCGTATTTCCATCTGCGCCGCTCCGGGCGTGCGCTCAGGAGTTGCGCCGCTGCCGGGCCGCCTCGCGCCGGTCCTCCATCCGCACGAACGCCATGCAGACGAGGTACACGAGGAAGGTGACGATCGCGAAGACGCCGGCGTGCCAGAAGAGCTTGAACATCGAGGTGTCGGTCCGGTTCAGGTGATTGATTATCGAAAAGTAGAGGCTCCGCTGTCGGGCCGCCAGAGCGGATCAACGTTCGTCAGATTGTATCACCGAGACCAAGCGGTGACGAATGGCGTCTTTCAATATCGGGCTCGGACCTTCTGCGGCTAATGCCAAGAATTCTAATCTATACTTGGCACGAGTGATCGCGACGTACAGCCGATTGTGCGACCGGAAGTCTTGAAAGTGCCTGCTATCTGCCGTTCTGGAGAGCTTCGTAGGAGGAACCCGGCCTTCATCGACGCCAAGAAGAATCGCGCCCTGAAACTCCAATCCACCGACGTAATCAGCAGTCGAAAGCACAAATCGTCCATGCTGTTTTGCTCTAAGAACGCCGTCGAGGTCGGCACGCTGTTGCAGTAACTCTACCGGTTTGTTCGTGCGCTCAAATTCCCTACGTGAGAGTTCAAAAAGTGCCTCACCGAAAACAGCGACGAGAACCTCCGCTTTTTTGCAGCCCAATTCGGCTACCATTCTTTCGGCACGAACGATGGCGACCCTAACCATCTCCTCGTCTGTTGGACAAAGCAGTAAGAGGGGAGGAGATGCGAGCCTTTCTTCAGCCGCGGTAAAGGTGCTTGCCGCGGACGAGAGTGGGTTATCAAAAGTAGTGAATAGCGTCGCCCCTGATGCAGTGACCGAAAGGGCAACAGCAGTGATATCAGGAGAGCAGCGGAAGATAGCACGCATTGGAACTGCAAGCGTATCGTTCAAATGCGGGGCGATTGTTTCGTCCAAAAGTGCATTCGTGAGGCCGCGGTCTCCTGGCGCCTGTGAGCGATCGGCAGAAAAGATGATAGGGAACGTACCAGGCTCTCTTGTCAAATGGTGAAAGACTGAAAGTTCATTCAAGTTGAACAGATGCGTTTCATCGATAAAGATGGAGTCGAACCCCTCGCGGGATCTGCGCCGACGCCAAATCGGTGTGTGAAGTTGTCCGATCGTCGTGAGGACTACATCGTCAGTGTCAAATTGCGCTATGGCTTCAAGCTTGTCGCGATATCGACGAAAAACAGCAAACACTAAACCTTTGTCACCATCGAAATGCAGCGGAAGGTTGTAGTCGATCCGGGCCAGAGCGAGATAACTCTCGTAGTTTTCGTCAGCTCGTCCCTTAATCACGATAGAAATTTCGTGCTGGATCATCTCTGCAACATTAAATTCATCCTCCCTGTCGATAAAGTTCGCGAACTCAGGCGATAGAAAAGGGCGGTGGGTTTCTAACTCGGTCTGTTTTACCTCTTGTAAGGACTCGAGAATGTACATTAATCGCAGTTCCTTCGACTCCAATGCATCGCGGTCGAGGAATTGATTTTCACTGACCTGGCGCTCTCCCAAAAACGAGGCACACCATGATTGAAGGGTCGTAATCATTACTGATTGGTCGGCGTGAGCGCGCTCGCGGGAGGAGAAATCGGCTCCGGCGGGCTCGATCTCAGAAAAGAGACCTCGAATGGTTTTTTCAGTCGCTTGACTATGGGCAACAAAAATACTGTGGTGCACGATGTTCGCACGCTGCGCTTCAAGCAACGTCCCGATGCATCGAAGGACCAATGAAAGAGTCTTTCCTGTACCAGCAGGGCCCTCGATTCGCTCTGCCCGAGAGATCGGGCGGCGGACAAACGCCCGTTGAGCTTCGGTTAGGTACGGAAGCCATTCGTTAAAGCCTAGCCCGCTCAGAGATGTGGCAGATTCTCCGGTTTGTAACTGTGTCACACGCAGTGCTGCCGCACTATTTGCATCAGGCTGATTTCCGCCAACTTGGGTGCGAAGGAGTGCGCTGCGTGCTGACTGTACTGTTCGGAGTGCGTTACGGAAATTTTTAATTTCCGCTACTTCTAATGCACCACCCCCTTCATCGTAACCCCCTCGGTAGACAAGCAGATGATTACCAGCGAATCGCTTCTCACCACGTTTCTCATCGGGTTTACGCTCGACTGTAACCCGGTACTCGTTCGGAAGTCGAAAAGGAAAGATTGCCGCCTTGGTGGAGTCAGCGATCATCCGCTCGCTTGAACTAAGTTTTAGATTATCCCATATCCTTACAGCAAATCGACATACCCTCTGGAACACAATTAATGCATCCGATGCAGTGAATTCACGGAAGAGGTGAGTATTCTCCAAATCGAAGACAAGAAAATGGCCCCGGGACTTTTCTCCGAGGAAGAACAAACCGTCGTCGAAAACACCGGATCGAACCCTCGGCGAGAACGGTTCGGATGAAGCGTTGCGGCTCCTTAGCATCTCTGCGAGTATACGGCCTTGCAGGAACTCTGTCGATTGCAGAGAGCGCTCTGCAATGATTTCGGCTGCTGCGCCGTCATCCACCACAATTACGTTAATCATGCGGGCTCCCTGGTGACGAGATACCGGGCCGGAAATCGATCGAGAAGGGTGGGATCCGGATCCGCAATTCCCACGCGAGTGAATAGAAGTGCGAAAGCTTGCATGAGATGTTCTATTTCGGGTGATCGCACACGTCCGAGGGGCAAACAGAAATCAGCTGATGTAAATTCGAGCTTCCCTCGCGCAAGTTCAGTGATATTGCAAACCTCTTCGTAGGCATTCTGATCGATCCCCCCCGGAACTTCTCCGGCTAATTCTTTTGGTAAGTGGTGGATCTCGCGCAATAGTACCACGAACCCTGCCGCATCCTTATCGTTCGGCGAGATCGATTCTAAGAAATAGTACCCACTTAGCTGTTGAGTAATGCACTCCCGAAGAACCGCCATGTGAGTGCCTGAGAACTGCTGATGGAGCTTAGGGAGATCGACCGTAGCCGGCGTCGACGACAATGCATCTTCCAGCAGCTCGAATTGAGCCACAGATTTTTCGAAAGATTTTCGTGCTTTCCGAATCGCCATCTGATGGTGATCGATGGGAAAGAGGGTGTCGAGGACGGCTCTCGGCCGATGGATGTCCAAGATTGCTGGGGTGTAACCTGCGGACTTCAATACCTGTCGAAGATTACCATGGACATTTTTCTGCTCGCGCTCACAGGTGATGATCCGGAAATCCCGTCGCAGCCAATCTTCAAGTCGCACAACAGGTACATAGTTGTAGATCGCCGTTTTGTCCTGAGCCGCGTCACATCTAGCAGTTATTATGAGACCGGATACCTCACACCCTTCATATCCTTCAGCTTTTGCACAGGTGAAGATCACCCCTTGCGTGAGCCGGGCGTTTGAGAATGCTTCGATAACGTTCGGCATGGGCCTAAGATGGTCTCTTAAGTGTCAGAGTCGCGACTTCAGAATACCATATCATATGTTCCCGTGCTGCCGCTAGCCACCCGAGCCGATTGTTACCGATCAGGCGAACGCGACCGGGTTCATCCCCGCGCCGGAGTCGTCCCCCGCGTCGCCGGACGGGTCGCCGGCGTCGGAGGCGGCGCCGCGCTCGGCTTCTTCCTGCTCCAGCTGCTCGTGCGCGAGCTTCAGGTCGTCTTCCTCGATCAGGCAGAGCGCCTCGCGCGTGCAGTTCTCCAGCTTCGCCACGCGGTTGGCCTGCTGCGCCAGCGCGCGCTCGAACAGGTTCCGCACCGCGCGGCCGTTGGCGAAGTTGCGGTCGCGGGTGTCGTGCATCTGCTTGAACAGCCGGTCGGCCAGCTTCGACGCGGCCTCGCCCAGCGTGTACTCGCCCTCCTTGCACAGCTTGTCGAAGATCGCGAGCAGCTCCTCGGGCGTGTAGTCGGGGAAGTCGACGTAGCGGTTGAAGCGGCTTTCCAGCCCGGGGTTGGAGCCCACGAACTTGCGCATCGGCGCGGGATAGCCGGCCACGATCACCACCAGCTCCTCGCGGTGGTCCTCCATCAGCTTCACCAGCGTGTCCACCGCCTCGTAGCCGAAGTCGGTCTGCCCGCGGCCGGTGGTCAGCGCGTACGCCTCGTCGATGAACAGCACGCCGCCCAGCGAGCGCTCCACCACCTCGGTCACCTTCGTGGCCGTCTGCCCCACGTAGCCGGCCACCAGCGCCGCGCGGTCGACCTCCACCAGCTGCCCGCGCGCCAGCACGTTCAGCGCGTGGAAGATCTCGGCCAGGATGCGCGCGACGGTGGTCTTCCCCGTTCCCGGGTTGCCGGCGAACACCATGTGCAGCGAGAGCGGCGACAGCGGCAGCCCCTGGTCGCGCCGCATCTGCCGCACGCGGATGATGTTGGTGAGCGTCTCCACCTCGCTCTTCACGCGCGCCAGCCCGATCAGCGCGCGCAGCCGGTTCAGCAGCTGGTCCAGGGTGGCGGCGTCGGGCGGGGCGTTCTCGCCGCGCGTGCCCGAGGCGGCGCGCGCCGCGTCACTGGCCACGCCGCCCGAGGGCTCGGCCCACTGCACCTTCACCCCCTGCTGCTCGGCGAAGCCGCGGAGGGCATCGAGATGCTGGGTCAGCTGCTCCACCTCGCGCGGGTCGCTGGCCTTGTCGGCGGCGATCATCCCCAGCCCCAGCTCGCGCAGGCACCAGAGCACGTCGCTGCTCTGGCGCGAGTTGGTGGCGCGGTCCATCTGCACGATGGCGCGGAACCAGTCCGGCGCGGCGGCCAGGTTCAGCCCGCGCGCGGCCTTGCGCACCACCCCCGCCGTCTCCGAAGCGGTGGGCTCCTGCGGCTGGAACGGCCGCGCCATCTCCATCACGTACGCGACCTCCTCGTCGCTCGCGGTGCCGTCGGCGCCGCTCAGCACGCCCATCAGCCCCAGCACGTGCTGCGTCAGGTTCTCGTAGCGGTCGTCCTTCGCGGGCCAGAAGCCGCGGTCGGCGGCGGCGTCCACCGCGTCGAAGATGCGCTCGGCGAGCTTGGCGGGCGTGCGTTCGATCATGGGAGATGGCGGAGGTCGGAGATCCGGAAGGGCGGCCGAGGCCGGGCAGCAACGACGGGAAGCCTCGCAAACTACGCGAGGCTTCGGGTCCGGTGCAACGATCGGTTCCGGCGCCGCCCGGCCCACGTCCGGCGCTACGCGCCAGAAGAGGTGGCGCGCGCCTCGGCCGGCTCGCTGGACGCAGGACGTAGCCACTCGCCGTCACGCCGGTGGTGCCGGGGGGTTACGCCGCCGGATAGCGCGTCGCGTTCGACTGCGCCCACCCGGAGCATCCCGCGTTGTTGCACACGCGGATCCGGTACACGTAGATCGCACCGGGAGTCGCCTGGCCGTCGGTGAACCCCGTGGTGTTCGCGCCCAGCACGCCGGCACGCGCCCACGTGGTGGGATTGCCGTCGGCATCGGCCACGCTGCGGTCGATCTCCGTGCGCAGCTCGTTCGAGTTGATGTCGCGCCAGGAGACGCGCACCGACCCGCCGCTCGGGGCGGACGTGGGCGTGTCGGCCCAGGGGACCACGTCGGGCGCGTCCGAGCCGATCGTCTGGAGCCCGAAGCACTCGAAGTAGCCGTCCCGCCGCAACCCGCAGGTGTGATACGTCCCGGCGGTGAGACGTGCCCACGTCCGCGGCGTCACGCTGCCCTCATCCGGCCCCGTCACGCTGCGCTCGCCCGGCCCCTGCCACGATGGGGCGTAGCCCGCGCAGTTCGCGTGTCCGTCGGGCCGGAGGACGCATACCTGATTTCCACCCACCGTCAGATCCACGAACGGTCCCGAGCCGAGGTTCACCTGCTGGTCGCCCCAGCACTCCTCCTCACCCGTATTCCGCTGCAGGCAGAAGCTGGTGCCGGTCGACGTCCCCAGCATCACGTACCAGCCGCCCGGGAGGATCCTGATGGACGGGTCTCCCAGGCGGAAGCCCCGGCACTCCCCCACTCCGTCGTTCCGCAGCGCGCACGTGCGGTTCGCGTTCGCCGTCACCACCACGAATCGCCCGCTCTGCGCGGTCCAGAGCGGCGGTGCCTCGCCGTGTGAATCGTTCCCCCAGCATTCCATCGCGCCATCGCCGCGAATCGCGCAGCTGTGGTTCAGGCCGGCGCTCACCTGGGTGAACGATCCGGTGGCGGCGCGCTTCTGCGCCGGAGCCTCGCCGTACTGGCTGGACCCGAAGCATTCCACCACGCCGTCGCTGCGCAGCCCGCAGGCGTGCGTTTGCCCGGCGGTCAGCTGAACGAAGCTGCCGCTCGCGGCGTGGTGCTCGCCGATGGGCTGGCCCTCGTCATCGTCGCCGTAGCACTGGATGATGCCCGAGCGCAGCCGGCAGACGTAGTCATACCCGGCACGGAGATCGGGCGTCGTGTTGGTTGGCGCGGAGGCGCTTCCCACCGGCTGCTCGATCACCCGCACCGTCGCGGAGCCACTCACGCCCTCCACCGTGGCGGTGACGCGCGCCGTCCCGGCGGCGAGCGCGGTCACCAGGCCATACTGGCCGATGCGCGCCACGGTCGGTTCGGAGATGCTCCAGGTGACGGCGAGACCACTGACGATGTGATTCGTGGCGTCGTAGGCGAAGGCGCTGAAGTCGGCCGTGTGCCCGATCACCACCACCTGCGAGTCGGGCACGACCTCCACCCGCACGATGGCCGGCACCGGGGTGTGCACGATCACCATCGCCGAGCCGCTGACGCCCTCGACGGTGGCCGAGATGCGCGCGTTCCCCGGTGATCGCGCCGTCACCGCGCCGCCGACGCCGATCACGGCCACGGTGCTGTCGCTCGAAGTCCAGGCAACCGCGCGGCCGGTGAGGACGTGCCCCTCGGCGTCGTAGGCGACCGCGTCGAAGTCGCCCTTGCCGCCCACGTCCAGCACCAGCGAGTCGGGGACGATGGCGACGCGCGCGACGGCCGCGGGCGGCGGCGCGACGACGATCACCTTCGCGGTGCCGCCGACGCCCTCGACGGTGGCGGTG
Source organism: Longimicrobium sp. (assembly GCF_035474595.1). Taxonomy (NCBI): domain Bacteria; kingdom Pseudomonadati; phylum Gemmatimonadota; class Longimicrobiia; order Longimicrobiales; family Longimicrobiaceae; genus Longimicrobium; species Longimicrobium sp. Next base: position 15,297 of record NZ_DATIND010000094.1, on the reverse strand, counting down.
GCCCGCGCCGTGCCGGCCGCGACCGCCGTCACCATGCCGTCCGCGCCGACGCGCGCGATGGTGGAATCCGACGTCGTCCAGGTGACCGCGCGGCCGGTGAGGACGTGCCCCTCGGCGTCGTACGCCGCGGCGTCCAGGTCGGCGGTGTGGCCCGGCTGCAGCACGACCGAGTCGGGCGACACGACCACCCGCGCGACGGTCGCGGGAGGCGGCGGGGAAACGATCACCTTCGCCGTGCCGCTGACGCCCTCCACGGTCGCGGTCGCCCGCGCCGTGCCCGCGGACAGCGCCGTCACCGCGCCCTCACCGGAAATGTGCGCCACCGTGGAGTCGGAGATCGTCCACGAGACGGCGCGGCCGGTGAGCACGTTCCCGGCGGAGTCGTACCCGACGGCGTTGAAGTCGCCCGTCTGCCCGGGCTGGAGCGCGAGCGAGTCGGGCTCCACCTTCACCCTCGCGACGCGCACGCGCGGCGGTGAGGAGACGATCACCTTCGCCGTGCCGCCGACGCCCTCCACCGTCGCCGTCACGGTCGCGGCGCCGGGCGACACGGCGGTCACCGAGCCCGTGGAGCTCACCGTGGCGACCACGCTGTCGGATGAGGCCCAGGTGATGGCGCGGCCGGTCAGCGCGTTTCCAGTGGAGTCGTACGCGACAGCGGAGAAGCCGCCTGTCGCGCCTTGGGACAGCACCAGCGAGTCGGGGATCACCTGCACCCGCGCCACCTTCGCCGGCGCGACGGCCGTCGCACCGACGACGAGGGTGGTTCCGCCGGTGCCGGAGACGCGCAGCTCCTGCGTGCCGGCGGCGGTGCCCAGCGTCCAGGTGGTTCGCGCGTAGCCGTCCGCGTCGGTGCTGGCCTGCGTCGGGTCCGCCGAGCCGTCTCTGGCGATGAAGTTGACCGTGGCGCCGGACACCGGCCTCGAGGTGGCGTCGAGCACGCGCACCGCGACCGGGTTGGGCAGTGGCTGGCCCGCGACGCCGGTCTGGTTGCCGCCGCTCGCCAGCACGAGCTGCGTGCTGTTCGGGCGCGTCTGGCTGCCGGGCGAGGCGTTGGGGCCGGAGCTGGTCGGCGAGCCGCCGTCGCCGGCGCACGAGGCGACGGCCGAGATCACGAAGGCGGCGAGCGCGAGGGAGAGGGCGCGATGGAGGTTCATGGCCAACCCCACTGATCGGGATCGAGCGCGGAGTGCCGCCGCTGCCTGGAGCAGCGGCGGTCCGGAGCGCGCGTGGAAGCAAGCGCCGCGCCAGCATCCGCCTCGACACCGCGGCGCGGATCACGCCCGGTCAACGGGTGCGGTGGTTGCCGCGAAACGGGCGTTCGACGCAGGCGCGAATCGAGGTGAGCCGTCGCTGGCCGGCGTACCGGCACGCAGAGGCTACGATTGCGAGAAAATCGGCGCGTTTGCGCGAGCCGCCGTTCGGGGCAGGATGCCGGCGCCCGCGGGTGGGCAAGAACGTCGTGAGGGAGCGGGCGGAACGGCTATGGGCGGATGGAGATCCGCCCGTCCACCGCCACGCCGCCTTTGGGGAAGGCGAGCCACGGGTTCACGTCCATCTCCCGGATCTGCGGGTGGTCGCCGACGAGCTGCGAGACGCGGGCGATGACCTCTTCCACGGCGGCCAGGTCGCTCGCCGGCTCGCCGCGCACGCCCTGCAGCAGCTTCACGCCGCGGATGGAGCGCACCATGTCGCGCGCGTCCACGTCGGTCACCGGCTGCACGCGGAAGACGACGTCGCCCAGCGCCTCGACGTAGATCCCGCCCAGGCCGAACATCAGCACCGGCCCGAACTGCGGGTCGCTGGTCATCCCCACGATGGTCTCCTTCCCCCCGCCCACCATCTTCTGCACCAGCACGCCGTCCACCTCGCCGGCCGGGATCCCCGCGAGGCGCGGCGCCTCGACCGCCACCTGCGTCCACGCGCGCCGCAGCTCGTCTTCGTCCTCCACCCCCACCACCACCCCGCCCACGTCGGATTTGTGGATGATGCGCGGCGACAGGACCTTCAGCACCACCGGCCATCCGATCTCCCCCGCCGCCGCGGCCGCGTCCTCCACCGTCCGCGCCACGTGGTGCGGGGCGGTGGGGATGCCGTACGCCTCCAGCACCGTCATCACCTCCGTCTCCGACAGCTTCTCGCGCCCCTCGCCGCGCGCGGCGGCAACGATGCGCTCCACCCGGGCGCGGTCCGCGGGGAACTCGCGCACCTCGCCGACGGGGCGCTGCCGCCACACGCCCTGACGGTGCATCGCGGCCAGCGCGCGCACGGCGGACTCGGGGAAGCGGTAGCCGGGGATCCCCGCCGCGTTCAGCTCGGCAAGGCCCTGCGGCAGCCCGTCGCGCCCCATCAGCACCGCCAGCACGGGCTTGCCGCTCCCGCGCGCCACGTCCACGATCGCCTCGGCCACGTCCTCCTGCCGCACGCCCAGCGGGGGGACGAAGGTGGCGATGACGGCATCGACATTCGGATCTTCCAGCACCGCCTCGACGGCCAGGCGGTACGACTGCGCGGTGGCGGAGGCGATCATGTCCACCGGGTTGTTCACCGACGCCTCCTCGGGAAGCTGCGTGGCCAGCCGCGCGCGCGTGGCCTCCGTCAGCTCCGTCACCGCCAGCCCGTGCGCCTCGCACGCGTCGGCGATGATGATCCCCGGCCCGCCCGCGTTGGTGACGATGGCCACGCGGTTGCCGCGCGGGATGGGCTGGTGCGAGAAGGCCATCGCCAGGTCGAACATCTCCTCCACCGTTTCCGCGCGCAGCACGCCGCACTGGCGCAGGAGCGCGTCGATGGCGCTGTCCGCGCCCGCCAGCGCGCCCGTGTGCGAGCTCGCCGCGCGCGCGCCGGCGGACGAGCGGCCGCTCTTCACCACGATGATGGGCTTGGTCCTGGTGATCTCGCGCGCCAGCCGGGTGAAGGTGCGCGGGTTCCCGAAGTTCTCCAGGTACATGAGGATGACGCGCGTGCGCTCGTCGCCCGCCCAGTACTCGATCAGGTCGTTGCCGCTGACGTCGGCCTTGTTGCCCACCGAGACGAACTGCGAGATGCCGATGCCGTACTCGGCCGCGTAGTCCAGGATGGTGACGCCCATCGCGCCGGACTGGCTGAGGAAGGCGACCGGGCCGGCGGGCGGCATGTTGGGCGCGAAGGTGGCGTTCATCGCCACCTCGGCCGCGGTGTTCAGCACCCCCATGCAGTTGGGGCCGACGAGGCGCATCCCGTACCGCCGCACGGTGTCGCGCAGCGCCGCCTCGCGCTCCACGCCCGCGCCGCCGACCTCCTTGAAGCCGGCGGAGATGACGACCAGCGCCTTCACCCCCTTCCGCCCGCACGCCTCGGCCACGGCGCACACGTGCTGCTTGGGGACGACGACCACCGCCATCTCCACCTCGTCGGGAATCGCCTCGACGGACGGGTACGCGCGGATGGAGTGCACCGCCTCGGCCGTCGGGTTCACCGGGTAGACGGCGCCGGTGAAGCCGTGGATCAGCAGGTTGTCGAGGATCTGGTACCCGATGGTGTTCGGCGTCCGCGACGCGCCGACGACGGCGATGGACTTCGGGCGGAGCAGGCTGTCGAGCATCGGAACCGAGTGCGAGAGTGCGAAAATGCGAAGGTGCGAGAGTGGTCCGGCGCGGTGACCGGTTTCGTCGCGACGGCCGGGAAGCTACGGAGGCGCGGGCGGATGCACCAAGGGGAGGATGCTGACGCGCGTCGGGAGGATGACTACCGCGGCGGAGCGGCGCCTCCCGGTGCGGGTCTGTTTTCCGCCCTTGCCGCGGCGGGAAGGATGATGTATCCTTCCATCCGGTTATACGGATGAATACTCTCGCGCCTCCCCCGATCTTCGAGCGCATGTCGGCACTGGCCGACAGCACGCGCTCCCGGCTGCTCCTGGTCCTGGAGCGGCACGAGCTCACCGTGGGCGAGCTTTGCGCGGTGGTGCAGCTTCCCCAGTCCACCGTCAGCCGGCACCTGAAGACGCTGGGCGACGAGGACTGGGTCTCCAGCCGCGCGGAGGGAACGAGCCGCCGTTACCGGATGAGCCTGGACCGGCTGGAGCCGTCTGCGAAGCGCCTGTGGACGCTGGTGCGCGAGCAGGTGGCGTCGCTTCCGGCGGCGGAGCAGGACGTGCTGCGCCTCGGCAGCGTCCTGGCCCAGCGCAGCACGCGCTCGCAGGAGTTCTTCAGCACCGCGGCGGGGCAGTGGGACCGCCTGCGCGCGGAGCTCTTCGGCCGGCGCGCGGACCTGCTGGGGCTGCTGGGGATGCTGGACCCGGCGTGGACGGTGGGCGACCTGGGGTGCGGGACGGGGCAGGTGAGCGAGTCGCTCGCGCCCTTCGTCCGCCGCGTGGTGGCCGTCGACGGATCGCCGGCCATGCTGGGGGCGGCGCACGGGCGGCTGGACGGCATCGCCAACGTGGAGGTGCGCGCGGGAGAATTGGAGGCGCTGCCCATCGCCGACGGCGAGCTGGACGCGGCGCTGCTCTTCCTGGTGCTGCACTACGTGGCCGAGCCCGCCGCCGCGCTCGCCGAGGCCCGCCGTGTGCTGCGCCCCGGGGGCGTGCTGCTGGTGGTGGACATGACGCCGCACGACCGCGAGGAGTACCGCCAGGCCATGGGTCACGTGTGGCTGGGCTTCGCGCCCGACGAGCTGCAGGGGTGGATGACGGACGCGGACCTCGGCGGCTTCCGCTACGTCGCGCTCCCCGCGGACCCCGCGGCGAAGGGGCCGGCGCTCTTCGCGGCGCGGGCGACGGCGGGGTAGGGCGGGCAGGGGACAGGGGACAGGGGACAGGGCGAGGAGATGGCGATCAGGGCGCGTGCATCACCTTCTACGCGCATCGTCCGGCATCGCGCCCTCTCCGGCCGGCCTAGGCCGTCCACCTCTCCCGTACCGGGAGAGGTAGCTCGGCGGGATCCGCGCTTCAAGCCAGCATGGGCATGAGCGAGGGTTCTTGCTGGCGCTGATGCTGGATGGCCACCCTCTCCCGGGACGGGAGAGGGTCGCGCCCTCCGGCGCGGGGTGAGGGTGGCGCGAGGCCCGCGGAATCGCACCCGAATCAGGGATGCGCCGCCAGACCGGCCCGGAGCGTAGCGGAGAAACATGCCCGCAATCGAAGTACGGAAGTGCGAGAGTGCGTGGGGATCGCCGCGGGACCGGCGAGGCCGCGTGCTCCAGAGGCTGCAGATAGAGCAGAAGATCCACATCATCAACCCGAGCACAGGAGATTGCCCGTGAGTGCCGTTGCCGAGATGAACCCCTTCCTTGCCGCCGCCGAGGCCGGGCGCGAGCCGTTCAAGGTGGCCGACATCTCCCTGGCCGACTTCGGCCGCAAGGAGATCCGCCTGGCCGAGCAGGAGATGCCCGGCCTGATGGCGCTGCGCGAGGAGTACGGCGCGCAGAAGCCGCTCACCGGCGCCAAGATCATGGGCAGCCTGCACATGACCGTGCAGACCGCCGTGCTGATCGAGACGCTGGTGGAGCTGGGCGCCGACGTGCGCTGGGTGAGCTGCAACATCTTCAGCACCCAGGACCACGCCGCCGCGGCGGTGGTGGTCGGCAAGCACGGCACCGCCGACGAGCCGCAGGGCACCCCCGTGTTCGCCTGGAAGGGCGAGACGCTGGAGGAGTACTGGTGGTGCACCGAGCAGGCGCTGATGTGGCCCGACGGCACCGGCCCCAACCTGCTGCTGGACGACGGCGGCGACGCCACCCTGCTCATCCACAAGGGCGTGGAGTTCGAGAAGACCGGGCGCGTGCCCGACTTCGACCCCGAGAACGACGCCGAGGAGTGGGGCGTGATCCTCGACGTGCTGCGCCGCAACCTGGGCGAGGACCCGCAGCTGTGGACGCGCGTGGCGGCCGAGATCCGCGGCGTGAGCGAGGAGACCACCACCGGCGTGCACCGCCTGTACGAGATGATGAACGCCGGGACGCTGCTCTTCCCCGCGATCAACGTCAACGACAGCGTCACGAAGTCGAAGTTCGACAACCTGTACGGCTGCCGGCACTCGCTGACCGACGGCATCCTGCGCGCGAGCGACGTGATGCTGGCCGGCAAGGTGGCGGTGATCTGCGGCTACGGCGACGTGGGCAAGGGGTGCGCGCAGGCGCTGCGCGGCCAGGGCGCCCGCGTGATCATCACCGAGATCGATCCCATCTGCGCGCTGCAGGCCGCGATGGAAGGCTACCAGGTGACGGTGCTGGAGGACGTGGTGGAGACGGCCGACCTGTTCATCACCGCCACGGGGAACAAGAACATCATCACCGTGGAGCACATGGCCCGCATGAAGGACAAGGCCATCGTGGGCAACATCGGCCACTTCGACAACGAGATCGACATGGCCGGGCTGAAGAGGTACGCCGGGATCGAGCGGATCAACATCAAGCCGCAGTACGACGAGTGGGTGTTCCCCGACGGGCACAGCGTGATGATCCTGGCCGAGGGGCGCCTGCTGAACCTGGGCTGCGCCACCGGCCACCCCAGCTTCGTGATGAGCAACTCGTTCAGCAACCAGGTGATCGCGCAGATGGAGCTGCACCTGAACGCCGAGAAGTACGAGCGCAAGGTGTACACGCTGCCCAAGCACCTCGACGAGAAGGTGGCCCGCCTGCACCTGGACAAGCTGGGCGTGAAGCTGACCAGGCTGTCGCCCGACCAGGCCGCGTACATCGGCGTGCCCGAACACGGGCCCTACAAGCCGGACCACTACCGGTACTAGGAAGTACGAGAGCACGGAAGTACGGAAGTACGATGAAACGGCGGCGCCGGGCGAGGATTCTCGCCCGGCGCCGCTGTTTGTCGGGAGATGCGGATCGTGTTACGCAGTGCCGTAGATGGTCTCCAGGCCGTAGGCGCACACGGCCCGGACGCGCTCGGGAGTGAGCGCGCGGTCCTGCGGGATGCGGGCAGCGGTCCGGATCACGTCGTCGACGGCGGTGAAGCGTTGGCGGGCAAGCCGCTCGACGCGATCGACGGTGGAAGCCGCGAGCGACGGGCGCAGCTGGTCTCTCCACATCGATTGGAGCGCGTCGAGATGGTTGCCGAACAGCTCGACGGTGTCGTGGATGTACAGCACGTCCTGCGGCCGCTTGCCGGGCGCGCGCTCCTTCTGGATGAGCAGCTTCTGTGCGATGAAGCTGGCGGGATTGGCCAGGTTCACTTCCGCGGGCTTCTCCAGCGGCATCCCCACCTCCCGTCCGAGCCGGACCGCGAGCGGGTGCAGCAGAAGCAGGTCCATGTACCGCAGCCGTTGCGCGGTGACGCCCGCCCTGACGAGCGTCGCGTCCGGCTGTCCGTCGCGGCGGACGCCGCTTCCACGCAGCGGCGCCAGGAACTCGGTGTAGAAACCGTGCTGCGCTTCGCCAAGCCAGTACTGGCTGACCGGCGGCGTGTGCTCTCCCGACAGCTCTTCGTGGAATCCCGCCGCCTTCAGCGCCGCCGCCATGTCACCCTGCAGCGCCGCCGTGGGGGAGAACGCGACATCGGCGTCTCTCGTGAGGAGCGGCAGGTACGATGGCGGATCCGCGAGCGGATGGCTCCGGTGCAGCCGGTGCGCCCATCCCCCGACGATCACCAGCTGTGCGAGCCACGGCCGGAGTGCTTCCACCAGCCGCGAGATGGCTTCGAGATCGTTCATGCCGGCTGCGCGTCGTTGTGGATGACCGGGTCCAGGATCTTCCTCCGAATCAGGTCCGCCTGTTCCACTCCTCGCGCCGGATGCGAGCCGACGTCCAGCCAGACCTGCACGATGTCGCACACCGGCATGGAATCGCGCATCACCATGCCGCGAAAGACCGAGCCCGGCGCGGGGGCTTCCCGGACGATCAGGTCCGGCTGCTCGCCCGGTTCGGTGGGGACCACGGTGTTCCATGCGGGTCCGGCGGCGTCACGCAGCCGCTCCACGTAGACGTGCGGCGGAACCCCGTGCACGAACCCCACGTCCAGCGCGTCCGCCGCGGCGAACAGCGCCAGGCAGGAGCGGCTGCCCCGCAGCAGCCGCGCGAGCTGGGACTGAGCGTTCCCGCGGACGAGAAAGCGAAAGCTCGTTTCCTTCACCCGCCGCGCGCCGGCGCTCTGCCAGTGGCGGAACAGCTCCTCCCGCCGCACCAGATCCAGGTACGGCTTCGATTCATGAAGGTAACCTTCGCGCTGGAGCTGGCGCACGAGCCGCGACGCGCTCATCACCGACACTTCCGCCGCCCGGGCGAGCTGGGCGGCATTCCGGTAGCGGCTCCGCGGCGCTGCGAGCATCGCCCCGGGGATCTCGGGCGCGAGGAGGACCTTGAGCATCCACTGGTTCAGGTCGGAGAAGATGTTGGCGGGTTCGGGGGATGCCGCTCTACGCGTCGCGGGAGCATGGGTCGGCTCGCTGTTCAGCTCCTCCACCCCCGCACCCCGGAACCTGCGGAGACCGGCGGAGTCGATCACCCCCGCCGCCACCTGCGGGGCGAACTCCGCCGCGAACTCCAGCACCTGTTCCGCCACGCGCGGCGGGATCCTCGGGGCTGCCACGACGGCGAGTGATGAATCGTGGTCCCTCGCCGCGCGGATCGCCTGAAGACACGCCTGCGACCACAGAGGAATCAACCGATCGCTGCGCCCTTCCGATGCAGACTTGACCTCGACCACGTAATCGGCATTGCCCCGTCGCATCCGCAGATCGGGATCCGACGGCTTGTGTGGCAGGGGGTCGCTGACGACTTCCCATCCCGCCTTCATGAAGAGCTGAGACAGGAGGCGTTCGGCCCAACGACCGTTCTTCGCCGCCGGCGTCGACGCATGCTCCGAAACCATAGGTCAACCAGCGTATTGGAATGATCTGTTTCTAACACGGCCATGTTATATAACACGGCCTTGTTAATGTCCGCAACGATCCGATGCACGACGGCGCCTCTTCGCGGGGAGATGCCCCCAGGGAATCTGGGTTGGAGAGGAGAGCTTTGTTGAACATAATCTATTTATCTGCAATAAATTAGACAGGATGCGCGAGCAGGAGGTCTTCCGCGGATCGCGGATCATCTCCCCTCGATGAGCCGCGCCAGCCCGGCCGCGAGGTGCTCGCCGATGACGGTGTAGCCGGCCTCCGACGGGTGGAATCCGTCCTCGCAGAACAGGCCCGGCGCGGGCTCCACCCACAGCGCCACGTGCGCCGTCGTAGGGAGGCGCGCCGCCAAGCGCGCGAGCGCCGCGTCCAGCCGCCGCGCGCGGGCGCCGAGGATGGCGCGGAGCGGCTGCGGCAGGGCGGGGAAGGCGTGCATCGGCGGCACGGGCGCGAGCACGACGGGCGCGGGGCCGGCGCGCGCGCGGACCGCCTCCACCAGCCGGGCGACGTCGCGCGCCCAGAGCGCGGGCGGGCGGAAGCGCAGCGTGTCGTTCACCCCCAGCGAGATCACCACCGCGTCCGCCCGCTCGTCCGGCAGCGTGGCCACGAGCCCCGCCGCCTCGCGCGCGTTGGCGCCGCTGCGGCCCGCCGCGCGCCACCGCACCGCGCGTTCCGTGCGCTCGGCCAGCGCGGCCGCCACGCGCCCGGTGAGCGCCTGCTCGTGCGCCGCCGCGCCGATCCCCGCGACGGTCGATTCGCCGAGCACCAGCAGGCGCAGCGGCTCGCCGGCGCCGGGGACGAAGCCCTCCACCGGGCCCGCGGCGTCGGGGAGGCGCGGGGTGCGGCGGCGGACGCCCTTCCCCTGCACGAGCAGGACGGGGAGAAGCGGAAACGCCGCCGCGGCGACGATCCGGGTCTTCAGATCGGTCATGCCGCGGCGGCGTTTCAGGATGCGGACCAGCGCATCAGGCGGGTCGAGCGGATGCGCCTTCTCGTTCGCTCGTCCGTCTCCGTCCCCTGTCCCCTATCTCCTACTAGCCCCTATCCCCTGTCAACGCCGAAGCCGGAGACGTGCACGTCCAGGTTGTGGTTGATGCGCAGCCCCACCTGGCCGTCGGTCTTCAGGTACGGCGCGTCGCGCGTGAGCCACTCGCCCACCTTCGTGCCGTTGATCAGGTAGCGCACGCCCCACGGACCGCCCTCCACCGTCAGCGCGTTGGTGGCCTTGCCGTCGGCGTCCTGCCGGTGGATGGCCGCGCTCTCGGTCCAGTCGGTGATGGTGTGCAGGTCGCCGTTGGCGGCGCGGTGGCGCACCATGTACTTCCCGTCGCCGCGGACCAGGAAGTACATGTAGTTGGCCCCGCTGCCCGACAGGTCGCCGCCGTTGATGAACAGCCCGTACGCCTCCGGGTGCATCGGCGCCTTCGTCTGCGTGAAGGTGGCGTGCGCGCTGAACTCGCCGGTGACGGTGTTGCGCGGGTCCCAGAGGATGGCCGCCGGGCCGGTGGTGGCATGGAAGCCGTCGCCCATGGCGGCGAAGCGCAGGTCGGCCAGCTTCGCGTCGGCGCGGTCCAGGCGCGCCTGCCACCCGGCCGGGAGCGTGCCGCCGCCGGCCACGTGCTGGTCCATGTCCGCGTGGTCGTGCCCCTGCGCCGCCAGCGGCTGCGCGGCCGCCACGAGCGCCAGGGTGAGCATCAGCTTGCGCATCATTACCTCGCGATGGTGGATTGCGGGTGGGATTCGGGACGAAGGTACGGCGGAGCAGGGAAGCGCGGAAGGGCGGGAAGTTCCGCGGCAACAGCGATGGGAGGCGGTTGAAGCCTCGCGCCGTTTGCGAGGCTTTCCGTAGTCATCGCCACGGCTGCGGCTTCAGCCGCCTTCCCGTGTGCAGGCCGATTCGTGCGCTTCGTCAGAACGGCAGCGGAAACAGCAGTGCGTACCCGTTGATCATCAGCACCGTGCCGATGGCGCCGAGCACGAACGACATCGTCAGCACCTTGCGCGAGCTGGCCAGGATGGCGACCGAGCCCAGCACGATCGCGAGCTGCAGGAACACCTCGGACCAGTCGAAGTTGCCGTCCCGGTCCGACGCGCGGTCGCGCACGGCCTCGTGGCTGCGCGCCTGGGCGGCCAGCTGCTTCTTTCCCTCGCCCCTCAGCGAGTCGCCGGGCGCGTTCGGGTCCGGCTCGTCGTCGTAGCGCGCGATGGTCTCGCGGTACTTCGCCAGCTGCGCCTCGGCGGCCCGGCGCGCCTCGGGCGAGATGGTGGGGTCCGCCAGCTCCATCTGCAGGCGGTCGGCTGCGATCCGGTACTCGGTCTGGCGGACGTTCTTGGCCTGGTAGAAGGCCCAGGTGTCGCTCGCCTTGATGTTGCCGTAGATCATGTCGTCGGTGGCGTTTCCGCCGCCCAGGCTGCCGATGGCCAGCAGCATGGCCATGATCGCGATCGCCATCGCCGCCGTGTTGCGGAACCGCTCGGCCGCCTTCTCCTCGGCGCGCTCTTCCTGGATCTCCTGGATCAGCTCTGCCGCGTCGGTCGCTTCCATTTCGGAGTGCCGGTGGATCGGGTGGGCGAACGGGGTGAGACGCGCGGGGCTCCCGGCCGCGAAGGGCGGCTGAAGCCGCGGCAACAACTACGGAAAGCCTCGCAAACAGCGCGGGGCTTCAACCGCAACGCTTGCGGAGGGGCGGGAAGATCATCGTCTCCCCGCCCCTCCGCAAGCGTGTGGCGATCGCGTTCGGGCGCGGCTACGGCCGCCCCGGCGGGAGCGTGCGGTCCTGATTCAGCGCGCCGTGGCGGCGCAGCACCTCGAGCGTGCGGTCGATGGGGAGCGCCTCGATAGTCGTCCCCCGGCCGCGCACCGTGGTCGCCCGGAAGAGCGAGTTGAGGATGGCCTCCTCCGTCGCCTCGGCCGCGGCCTGGAAGAGCGGCGACATCGCGTCGTTCGGCAGGTCGGCGACGGTGACGGGCGCCGTTCCCGCGCGGCGGCGCACCTGGGGATTTGTGGAGAAAGCGATGACGTAGTCGCCCGAGCCGTTGGTCATCGCCGCCCCCGTGCGCGCGAGGCCGGAGAGCGCGCGGGCGGCGACGCGATCGAGATTCCGCGCGTCAAGCGGCGCGTCGGTGGCCAGGACGATCATGATGCTCCCGTCGCCCCCGTCCCCCGGCCCCTGGCGCGGCGGGGCGAGCTGCTCCTGGAAGAGGTATCGCCCCAGCTCGCGGCCCACGGGGGCGCCGTTCACCGTCAGCACGCCGCCGAAGTTGGTCTGCACCAGCACGCCCACCGTCCATCCGCCGAGCGACGCGGGGAGGCGGCGCGAGCTGGTGCCGATCCCGCCCTTCCACCCGAACGCCACCGTCCCCGCGCCGGCGCCCACCGAGCCCTCCTCCACCGCGCCGGGCGACGCGGACTCCAGCGCGCGCACCACGTCCGCCGGGGTGATGGGGCGGCCGCGGATGTCGTTGAGCGCGCCGTCGTTGGTCTCGCCAACCACCGGGTTGATGGAGCGTACCTCCTCCATCCCCGGGCGCGCGAGAAGCCAGCCCACCATCGCGTCCGCGGCCTTCCAGACGCAGAGGGTGCAGGTGAGCAGCACCGGCGTCTCCATCTCCCCCAGTTCCCGCACCTGCGTCACCCCCAGCAGCTTGCCGAAGCCGTTGCCCACGCGGATCGCCGCGGGAACGCGCTCGCGGAAGAGGTTGCCTTCGTGAGGGAGGATGGCGGTGACGCCGGTGTGCACCGAATCCCCCTCGTGCCGCGTCACCTGCCCGACGCGGACGCCGGCCACGTCGGTGATGGCGTTCAGCGGCCCCGGCGGCAGGATGCCGACGATCACGCCGGCCTCGCGCGCACGGGGCCGCGCCTGCGAGCTCGCGGGTTCGGGCGCGCTCACGGCCGCGAGCACGAGCAGGGGGACGAGGAGTGGATGGGCGCGCACGCGTGCATCCGCGGGAGGGGTGAAGGGGCCGGACGAAGCGGAGCGGTGAAGATGATCGAGGGTGCGGGGGGATGCAACGTGTCTTGAAACAGAGCGGCAGGACGCGGTGTCACACTGGCATCCATCCCACGCACAACCCGATGGTCACGGCAGGAATTCGACGATGAAGATCCGCATCTCCCTTGCCTTTGCCGCGCTGGCGCTGGCGGCGTGCGGCGGCCCGCAGCCGCAGGACGGCCCGCAGCCCGCCGGCTCCGGGCGCGTGCCCACCGCGCGCGACTCGCTGCAGCGCGAGCTGTTCACCGCCTACCGCGCCGCGCAGATGCCGTCCGTCTACGCGCTGATCGGCGCGCGCGAGCGGCTGAAGCTCACCTCGCCGCAGGTCACCGCGCTCGACTCCATCGCCGACGCGGTGCGCGAGCAGAACCGCCCGCTCACCGACTCGCTGCGGCGCTTCTCGCGCTCGGGGAACGGTGGCCCCATTCGCCTGCCGGGCAACGACGCGCAGCGCCGCGACTTCATCGTCTACCTGCGCCAGATCGGCGACAACAACCGCCGCGGGCTGGACGCCATCCAGGCGCGCCTCACCCCCGAGCAGCGCACCGCGGTCTGCGCGATGGCGGCGGAAGAGCGCGGATTCGGGGGGATGGACCGCCGCGGCGACTACGGCGGGCGTGGCGGCGGCCGGGGCCGCGGCGGTGGCGGGATGTACGGCGGCGGCAGGGGGATGCGGGGGGACGTGCTCGGCGACAGCATCGGCACGCGGCAGGGGCTGGGCGGCTGGCCCTGGTGCGGCCCGCTGCGCAGGCCGGGCGGCCCGCGGATGCAGCGCGACTCGGCGCGCGCGGACACGATGCGCGTGCGGCCGTAGCCATCGCCGGAATCGCACGGAGGCACGGAGGCACGGAGACACGGAGGCCCAGAGAACTCGTCGCGGTTCTCTGGGCCTCCGTATCTCCGTGTGCCTGCTGTTTCTCAGCCTGCTCCGATGTGTGGACGCAGCGAGTGCACGGACTCCTTCCCGTCCCGGATCGATGCCGCGCGGTCACTCCATCCCGGGGTCGTGCTGGGGGCCGCTGCCGGAGAGGATCACCACGGCATCGAAGCCGTACAGCACCTGGAGCGTCTCGGCCGGCAGGGTGCCCAGCCGCGGGATCCGGGCGCGGATGGGGCGCAGGTCCAGCACCGTCCACTGCCGCGCGTCGGCCGCATCGTAGAACGGCTGCGCCCACGGCTCCACCTCCACCGGCGCCTCCACCGAGCGAAAGACGCGGGGGTCCACGGCCGCGTGCATGGTCCCCGCGCCGCCCAGCATCAGCACGCCGAACGAGCGGCTGCCGTTCACGTCGGCGATCTCCGATGCCAGCGTGCCCAGGTCGAAGACGTTGGTGAAGCTGCGCCCGCGCATCATGTGGTTCGCGCCGAACTTCATCATCACCCGCGGCATTCGCCCGTCCCTGGCCGTCGCGGCATCGAGGAAGCGCATGAACTGCCACTTGTTCAGCCGCGCGCGCTGCAGGTTGGACAGATACCCCTCGCCCCGCCCGAAGTAAGCGTTGATCTGGCGCGTGGTCTCCATCAGCCCGATGATGCGGTCCGCCTCGGAGCCCGGCTCCGGCGCGTACGCCTGGCGCAGCGGCGCGTACACGTCGTCGGGGCCGCCGAACATCATCAGCAGCCCGGGGTTCCGCGTGGCGAGCGCCTGCCGCAGGGCGCTGTCCGCGCGCGCGATCACGGCGTCCGCGGCCGCGCGGGCACGCGGCGTGGGGGCGATGTCGCGCAGCCGGCGCAGGGTGTAGCGATCGGCCACGACGTCGTAGTCCAGCCCCCACAGCACGTCCTGGCGCCCGCCCGCCGCCTGGACGGCGGTGCGCAGCAGCGCCGCGTCCTCGCGCCAGTTGTAGAAGAGCGCGCCGGGAAAGTGCTCGCGCCCGAACGCGGCGTACGCGGCGCCGTTCGTATCGGCCAGCACCCGCCGGTTGAGCTCCGCCGCCAGGAACTCGCCCGTTTCGATGGCCAGGTGTCGGTACCCGGCCGGCGCGAGCTCGCGGAAGAGACCCGCCGCCACCCGCGGGACCTCGGCGACCCCGTGCTCCTCGCCGATGAGGAAGAACTGCGCGTCGCGTCCCGCCGCCAGCAGCAGCTCGGCGCCGGCGCCGGTCAGGCGCCCGTCGGCGTTCGCCTGCATGGGGTGCGCGTTCGCCCGCAGCAGCGCCGCCAGCGAGTCCTGCGCGGCGAGCGGCGCCGCGAACAGCGCCAGCGCCGGCACGGCCGCCGCCCGCCAGCGCCGCCGCGAGCGAATCCGGATGTTCGTCGGACGAGCGAGATGGGCGCCGGAGGGGAGGGAGCGGGCGGGGAGCAGGGTCATGGGACGGCGAGGAAGAGAGGATTCGGTGGACGAGGAACGGCTCACCGCGCCGGCGGGTGCAGGATGATTACGCGGGCGGGGCGGGGAATGCCAGCGTTTCGGCGCGTCCACGCTTCGCCCGGGTCGTCCCGGAATGATGGACGGCCGCGCGGATCCGGATCCG
>NZ_DATIND010000093.1 GCF_035474595.1 Longimicrobium sp. | reverse complement strand
CCGCTCAAGACTAGGGAGACGTCATCCTGAGGCCGGCCACAGTGCAAGCTGAATCTGCACAGGTATTTGCAGGCCGAAGGATCTATAGCCGGTGCCGCACGTTCGCTGAGGAAATGCACAGCCGATCCTCGAAATCGGTATAACGTCCCAGCACGTCAGTCGGGATGAAGCACGGGAGATTCGTCCGCGGATCGGGGATGATCGTCTCCGCATCCGGCTGGATACGCGAGCAGCAAACGAGGAGAGCGCGGACGGGAATCATCATCCCCCTCCGCGCTCTTTGCATCTCCTGAATCCCCAACCCCACCGCGTGATCAACCCTCGGCGTGAATCCGAGGCTGACGTGCGGCCCCGGCTATGGATCCTTCGGCCTGCAACCAGTTGTGCGGACACCGGTTACGGCGTGGCCGGCCTCAGGATGACGTCGGGTGGGATCGGCGCCAACGATCGATCCGTCAGCGTAGCCGGTGCCTGCGGCTGCTCGGGAACGCCGGTTACGGCGTGGCCGGCCTCGGGGTGACGTCCGGCTGGGATTGGCGCCAATCCGATCCATCAGTGTGAGCCCGCCGCCGGCGCTTGCTCGGGGTAGAGCGACACCTGCACGTAGCGGCTGGTGTCCAGGAAGCGGCGGGCGGCGTCGCGCAGGTCGTCGCTGGTGAAGCCCTGCGACAGCGGCGCGGCGGTGATCTGGCGCGGGTCCCAGCCGTACTCGTCGTACGCCATCAGCGCGCCCACCCAGTACCCGTTGTCGCGCAGGCTGACCTCGCGCTCGCGACGCTGCGCCTCGCGCACCTTCTGCAGGTCTTCGGCGCGCACGCCGCCCGCCTTCACCGAATCGATCTCCGCGAACACCACGCGCACCAGCTCGTCCAGCCGCTCCGGCGCGGCGCCGAAATCCACCGAGAAGCGGTACTGCGGCACGGGGTCGCGCTCGGCGCCGCCGCTCACGCTCACCCCGTAGGTGCCGCTCATCTCCTCGCGCAGCCGCTCGCGCAGGCGGATCTCCAGCACGTCGCCCAGCGTGCGCAGCAGCGACACCGTGCGCCGGTCGAACTGCACCGGCCCGCTGAAGACGAGCGCCGTGCGCGACTTGGGCTCCACCCCGCGCCGCACCTGGGCGCGCACCACGCCGCCCGGCGCGCGCACGCCCACGTCGCGGAAGCTCTCCCTGCGCCCGGACGACGGGAGGCCGCCCAGGTACTGCTCCACCAGCGGCCGCACCGAGTCGGGGCTGAACGCGCCCACCAGGTAGAAGGTGAAGTCGCCCGCGTCGGCGAAGCGCTCGCGGTAGATGGCCAGCGAGCGGTCCAGGCTCAGCGAGTCGAACGTGGCCGCGGTGAAGGGCCGCTCGCGCGGGTGGTGGCTGCTGAGAAGGGCGTTCAGCGTGTCGGAGAACACGCCCTCGGGGTTGGCGCCGCGGTCGCGCATGGCCACCCGCCCGCGCTGCAGGTACGCCTGCCACGCCGTGGAGTCGCGCCGCGGCTGGGTGATGTAGAGGTAGACGAGCTGGAACAGGGTCTCGGCGTCGCGCGGCGAGGCGAAGCCGCTCACCGTCTCGCCCAGGTCGCCCACCTGCGTGCCCACGCTCACCGCCTTTCCCGCCAGCCGCTTCTGCAGGTCGGTCACCGAGAGCTGCCCCACGCCGCCGACCGCCACCGCCGCGCCCGCCGTCTGCGCGTAGCGGTAGAGCGAGTCGGGCACGAGCGACGTTCCGCCCGGGCTGCGGCCGGCCAGCACGATCTCGTCGCGCTTGTAGTCGGTGGGCTTCAGCACCACGCGGATGCCGTTGGACAGCCGCCACTCGGTGACCCCCACCTCGGGGATGGTGCGCGTCTCCACGATCCGGCCCGGCGCGGGCTTGCGGTCCAGCAGCGGCGCGCTGGAGACGGTGTCGGCGTAGGCGGCGAGCGGCGCGCGGGCGGCCGAGTCGACCACGGCGGCCAGCTCGCGCTCGGTGGGCACGCGCGTGGTGTCGGGGGCGACCACCAGGATCGTGCGGTCCGTGCTCCCCAGCGCCGTGCGGGCGACGGAGTCGACCTCCGCCAGGCGGATCCCGGGGAGGAGATCGCGGTTCAGCGCGTACTCGGCCGAGGTGGAGAGGAGCGGGCCGCCGTAGAGGTAATGGCCCACGTAGCGCCCGGCGAAGTCGCCCGACGTCTCCCTGGTCCGCTCGGCGTAGATCTGCTCCCACTGCCGCAGCAGCTCGGCGCGCGTGCGCTCCAGTTCCGGCGCGGTGAAGCCGAAGCGGGCCGCGCGGCCGGACTCGGTGAGCAGCGCCGCCAGCCCGCGCGCCTCGCCGGCGTCGGGCACCTGCGCGCTCAGGAAGTACGCGTCCAGCCGCCGCAGCAGCGAGCCGCGGTAGGTGCTCACGTTCAGGAAGGGCGCGTCGGGGCGCTGGGTGATGTCGGTCAGGCGCTGGTCCAGCATCGACCCGTACAGGCTCTCCACGATCCCCTCGCGGTACGCGCCCACCGTGCGGCGGATGCGCGACGGCACGGTGCGCACGAGGTCGACGGTCGATCCGGTCGCCTCGCGGTCGGTGACCACGGAGAAGCGCGTGTCGGGGTGCCCGGGAACGCCGAACTCCTGCCGCGGCTTCGCGTCGGTGCGCGCCGGGATGCGGCCGAAGCGCTGGCGGATCATCGCCTCCACCTGCCTGGGATCGAAGTCGCCGACGGCGACCACGGCCATCAGGTCGGGGCGATACCAGTCGTGGTAGAAGCGGCGGATCTGCTCGACCGGCGCGTTGCGGACGATCTCGGGATCGCCGATGGGAAGGCGCTCGGCGTAGCGGCTTCCGGCGAAGAGCACGGGGAACTGCCTGTCGCGGATGCGCGCGCCGGCGCCGCGGCCCAGCCGCCACTCCTCGATCACCACTCCGCGCTCCTTGCGCACCTCGGCGGTATCGAACGAGATCGCCGTCGCCCAGTCCTCCAGGATGTCGAGCCCGCGGTCCAGCACGCCGGCGGTGTCGGTGGGCAGCGTGAGCATGTACACGGTCTCGTCGAAGCCGGTGTACGCGTTCACGTCGGGCCCGAAGCGCATCCCCACGCCCTCGAGGAAGTTCACGATCTGCTGCCCGGCGAAGCGGCGCGTGCCGTTGAACGCCATGTGCTCGACCACGTGCGCCAGCCCGCGCTGCTCGGGATCCTCGAGGATCGATCCGGCGTTCACCACCAGGCGCAGCTCGGCGCGCTTCGGCGGCTCGGCGTTGCGGCGCACGTAGTACGTCAGCCCGTTCGGCAGCCGCCCCACGACCACGCTGGTGTCGTTCGGCAGCACCGAGTCCGCCGCCGCGCGCGGGCCGGCGGGGCGCGCCGTTGCCGGCGGACGCGCCGTCGTCGTTTGCGCGGACGCGCTCGCGGAGATGCCCGCCGGCGCGCCCGCGACGAGGGTCGCGGCGGCGGCGGCCGCGAAGGAGAATGAGATTCGGTTGATGGCTCGCACTGCTCTCATCGACTCAAAAGATATCGTCGCGTCCGGCCTTCGCCGGGCGAATGAATTCGCGGCAACAACAGCACAAAGTCCGCCTTCGCGGACTCGGGCCTCACCTTTTGCGCGGGAGGGATGTATCGCCGCATCCTCACCGCTTCCGCCAATGAATTGGCGGGCAACAACGGCACAAAGTCCCTGCGGGACTGCTGCCTCGCCATCCTAGCGCGCGGCGGAGGGATGCGCCGGAAGCAGCGCACTCACGCACTTCCGCGTTTCCGCACTATTTCGCGAGGTTGATGTTCGCGTACTCGTCCTCCCCTGTCACGTCGCGGACCAGCTCGCGGCGGAGCCACTTGGGGAGCGGCGGCTCGATGTCTTCGGCGGGGAGCTCGACCTCGCAGAGAACCAGGCGGCGGTCGCGGAAGCGGTCCACCTCCCAGGTGAATCCTCCCTCCTTCACCTTGTAGCGCCGCTTGCGGACCCGCTTTCCCTTCGTGAGCGGCCACATCTTCCGGAACACGCGCTCGGTGGTCTCCTCTTCCACCTCGGTGCGGCTGATTCCCTTTCCCAGCTTCACCGTGCGGTAGAAGCGGGTCTGCCCGTCCTGCCGCACGCGGCGCAGGCGCTCGGCCAGCCGGTCGCCGGGAAGGTAGCCCTGCTCCATGTCCTGCACGGTATAGTCGAGCGCGCGGATGGCCGGCATGCGCTTCAGCAGGTACTTGCGCTCGATCTCCACGTCGGGCGCGCCGCGCGACATGGCCGCGTAGGCCATCTCCCGCACCGCCGTGAAGAACCCCGCCGCGCGCCCGCCCAGCCACTCCGGCTCGACTTCCGCGAACCGCTCCGCCCGCTCGCGCTCCAGCATCTCCCGCAGCGCCGCGAGGCCGGCATCATCCCCATCGCCCCCATCCCCATGCTTCTTCCTGGAGATGCGGGCGAGGAGGATGTCGGCGTCGTGCATCTCGCCGAGCAGGTCCTGCAGGCGCTTCAGCTGCTTCACCAGCTCCGGCGCGCCCTCCAGCTCGGCGGCGAACGGCTCGGTCAGGTAGCGCAGGCGCTTGGCGGCGATGCGCGCGCGGTGCGCCTCGTCCTGGTCGGCGAGGGTGCGGACGGCGGCCAGGCGGCGCTCCAGGTCGGCGGCCAGGTCCAGCGCCACGCGGCCGAAGACGGCGGCCAGGCGCGCCCCGCCCGGCGGCGCGTCGATGTCGACCTCCACGCGGTAGAAGCGCAGCCGCCGCGCCAGCCGCCAGCGCTCGCGCGGGAACTCCTTCACCACGCGGCGCACGGCGTCGGCGCCCTTGGCCTGCTCGCGGCGCAGGTCGTCGCCCACGGCCTCGACGGCCGCGCGCTCGCCGTGGGGGAAGGACTCGACGCGGCCGGCGACCCAGGCGGCGTGCACCTCGGCGTCGCGCGCGTCGCCCGTGGCGCCGGCCAGGTCGCCCAGGCGGCGGCGGTCCTTGCGGTCCAGGCTGCCGCCCAGGTGGTCGGCGTAGGCGCGCGCGGTGCTGCGCAGGCGGCGGACGGCCACGCGGAAGTCGTGCAGCGCGCGGTCGTCGTCGCCGCGCTCCAGCCGGGCGTGCGCGGCCTCGGCATCGTCCAGATAGCCCAGCGCCAGCCGCCGCGCGCCGCGCTCGGCCGAGAGATCGAGCAGCCCGGCGGGCGCCTTCACCGCGCCTTGCGCAGCATGCGCAGCTCCTTGGGCTGCATCGCCCAGCGCAGCGTGGCGCCGCCGGCCGCGGGCGGGTCGTCGAACTCCAGCAGGCAGGCGGCGCCCTTCTTCATCTCCACGAAGCTCTCGTGGCGCCCGGTCAGCAGCCAGCCGACGAGGAAGCCCAGATGCGGATCGTGGCCGACCACGGCGATCACCGTCCCCGGGTCGTGCGAGCGCAGCCAGGGAAGGAGGTCGTCGGGCGCGTGCTCGGGCGAGAGCTCGTCGACGATGGTCAGGTCCATCCCCCCGAAGGCGTCGGCCACCACCTCGGCGGTCTGCACGGCGCGCACGAGCGGGCTGGTGGCGATCAGGTCCAGGTCGGGGACGATCCTGGCCAGCCCCGCGGCGGCGCGCCGCATCTTCACGCGGCCTTCCTTGGTCAGCGGGCGCTCCGAGTCCGGCCGCCCGGTGAAGGCGAACTCCTCGCGGTCACCCGCGAGCCCATGGCGTATGACGAGCAGCTGCATGCGCTTCCCCTCTCCCGTTCCGGCGGATCGATCCTGAGCTGTCCATGCCATCCACGTAGCAAAAGCCGTTCTGCGTGTTCGTGGCGGAGATGTAGACCCCCGCTCTACCGGCGTGTTCCGGCGCGGGGGAAGGGCGGCTGAAGCCGCGGCAACAACCACGGAAAGCCTCGCAAACCGCGCGAGGCTTCAACAGCGGGGAGATGCGACGCCAAACAACAGCGCGGGAAGCAGCCACACAGCCACTCCCCGCGCGCAGTTCCGTACTTCCGTACTTCCGTTCAGTCCGAATCATCCGCGGCCTCGACGCCGACCTCGGCAGAGCCGTCGGGCTGGTAGGAGACGGAGACGTTCCACGGGCGGCAGCAGACCTCGCAGTCCTCCACGTAGTCCTGGTGCGTGCCGCTGCCGGGGTCCAGCGCGATCTCCACCGCCTGGCCGCAGTACGGGCAGGCCACGGTGGCGGAGGTGTCGGCGGTGCCGTCGCCCACGGGAAAGGCGTTCTCGAGCGCTTCGTCGCCGCCCATGAAGGCGTCGGGGTGCAGGCCGTAGCCCATGGGTCACTCCTCGCCGGTCAGGCGCGCCAGGATGTGCATCAGCCGCTCGCGGTCGCCGTCGTCCAGCCGCCCCAGCACCTCGCGCTCCGCCTCCACCCGCGCCGACGAGGCGCAGAGAAAGCGTTCGCGCCCACGCTCGGTGATGCGCGCCACCACGCAGCGGCGGTCGCTCTGGCGCGAAACGCGGCGCACGAAGCCGTCGGCCTCCAGCCGGTCCACCAGCTGGGTGACGTTGGACTTCACGCAGCACAGCCGCTCGGCCAGCTGCCCCAGCGGCAGCCCGTCGGGCGCGGCGGCCAGGTGTTCGAGGGCGCGCAGCTTGGCCAGCGAAAGGCTCCACGGCTCCAGCCGCTCCTCCAGCCGGTCGGCCACGGCGGACCCGGCGCGCAGCAGCATCGGCAGCAGCCCCGCCGCCGTCGTCTTCCCACAATCGTTCATGCTTGAACGATGTTGTTTCGGCCGCGCGGAAGCAACCCCGGGAACGGAAGTGCGGAAGTGCGGAAGTGCGGAAGTGCGGAAGTGCGTGAGTGCGTTTACCCCCCGCGCATCCCTCCGCCACTCGCGCGGATGGCGAGGCTGCAGTCCCGCAGGGACTTGGTGCTGTTGTTGCCCGCCAATTCATTGGCGGGAAGGCATGCGCGGATGCCCGTTGGTTCGCCCCAAACGAAACCGGCGGCCGGGGAGAGCATCCCCGGCCGCCGGTCCGTCATCGTCCCGCCGTCCGTCCATTCTACCGCCGGTCCGTCATCGTCCCGCCATCCGTCATCGTCCCGCCGGTGCGGTCACGCGTGCGGCTTGCAGGTCGCGGCGCTGATCGTGTAGTTCACCGTGGTGTTCGTCCCCGCGGCCACCGTGGCCGTGGGCACCGAGGGCGCCGCCGTCACCGTCAGCGAATCGCCGTTGGTGAAGCTGTACGTGGGCACGTAGCTCATGGTGTACGTGGCCGGTGCCGCCGCGATCGAGTAGGTGCCGCCCGCCGCCACCGTGGCCGACAGCGAGTCGGCGGGCGAGATGGCCAGCGGCGTCAGGTTGGCCGCCGTCACCGCGCTGCCGCCGCAGGTGGGCAGCGCCAGCCCCGCCGCGGGGGCCACGGTGCCGCTGATGGTGCCGCTGAAGCCCACGCTCGTGGCCGTCAGCACCGGGTGCATCACCCACTTGCCGCTGGCGCCCGCCTGGTGCCCGAAGCTCTGGCTCACGTCGAAGTCCACCGACAGGATGGCCGACGAGTCCGCCAGCGTGACCCCGCCGCCGGGGAGCTTCACCTTCAGCCCGCTCTGGCACCCGCTCGGCACCTGCAGCGTGCCCGTGGCCGTGGTGCCGCCGGGGAGCTGCGCGCCGCTGGTGGCGAACACCTCGCCCGTCTTCGTCACCACGTAGGCCTCGCAGACCACGAAGCGCAGCTGCGAGTAGGTGCCCGCCGGAACCTGCGCGTTGTTCACCAGCGTGGCGAAGTTGCTGCCGGTGAGCTGCGTCAGGTTCAGCCAGCCGGTCTGCGTGGTGAGCAGGTCCACGCGGCCGGAGACGCTGTCGGCCGGCGAGCTGCCCTGCAGGTACACGCGGTCCACCTTCACCCACGCCTCCTTCAGGTCGCCCGGCGCGTCGTGCAGCCGGATCGACAGGCGCGGAGCGCCGCCGCCCCCGGTCGAGTCGCCGCACGCGCCGGCGAACAGCGCCGCGGCCAGCGGGAGAAGGATCGTGCTGCGCTTGAACATCTCGGTTCCTCCGAACAGGGTGTGTCGCCGGGCTCCCGCACCGGCCTTCGTCCGCCGCCGGGGGGCACGGGCGACACGATCTCCGCCGCCGCTCCCCCGTTGTCGCGTTTGTGACACCCTGACGCACAATCCCCCGCCTGCGTCACATCGCGCGGCGGGGGATGATCTGCTACAACGTATGCACCAGCTTCGGAGCTCGGCGGAGCCTCTCCGGCTCATATCGAATCCGGAAATTCAGTTCGTGGATCCTCGCCGCATCAACCCGACGTCATCCTGAGGCCGGCCACACCGTAACCAGCTTCCAGACAAAAGGTTGCAGGCCGAAGGATCTATCGGCGGCCCAGCACGTGATTTGGCTAGATGCACTGATTCTTCCGCCGGATTGGGGATCATACCGTTTTAAGAATCGAATGTGCGTAATCCCCAACGCACGTGTGACGAGTGGCTATGGATCCTTCGGCCTGCCGTCTCAGGTGTGTGGGCCGGTTCGCCGTAGCCGGCCTCAGGATGACGTCTTGGGGCGCATCTTCAAATGCCCAGTCAATCTCAAGATCTGGTTGATCAGAGCGAGGCGGGCGGGCGGTAGATCCACCCCTCCAGCGCCAGCAGCTCGGGGGGAACGCGGCCCAGGCGGTGAGGCTGCTCCAGGTCGGCGCGGCAGAGGAAGGCCACCAGGCAGGCGATGCAGGCGTCGCGCGCGTCCTCGAGGGTGCAGGCGCACGCCTCCATGGACGGATGCGCGAAGGTGAGGAACGGCTTCAGCGCCGCCGGCCGGGCGCGCACCTCGCCGGGGCGCGAGGGCACGCGCCCGCCGCGGATCCCCAGCTCCTTCGCCGCGCCGGAGGGGTAGACCTCGATGACCGTCGTCGCCGCGCCGCCGCGCTCCGCCTGGGGGCGGATGGAGACCTCGGCCTCGTCGCGCAGCTCGTGCAGGAAGCGGATTCCCTCCAGCGTCTGCTTGTAGAGGCGCATGTCGAAGGGCGACAGCGCGCCGCCGGTGTCGGTGCGGCGCAGCGACTTCTGCAGGTCGGGGAAGCCCTTCCACACCTCCTCGGGCGGGCGGTCGGCCACCCACGCCGCCACCGCGGCCCACGCCGGCTTCCGCTCGCCGCAGATGCGCTCCGCCGCGGCGGCGGGAATGCCGAAGGGGAAGTCGGCGCCCCACAGGATCGCATCCTCGTCCCCCGCCTCCACGTGCCGCCGCCACCCGCCGGCCACGTGCGCGCGCAGGTCCTCGCGGAAGGGAAGCGGGCAGAGCGACACGATCTCCAGCTTCCCCTCGCGCTCGCGCCCCACGGCGGCCCACAGGTTGGAGAGCGGCTCCTTCGCGCCGGAGAAGTCGATCCCGCCGAAGTACGCGAACTCGGGCATGCGGCCGCTGGTCAGGGAGATGGGGATGGATCGCGATGGACGCGGGAAGATCCCCGTCCTCGCCTCGCCGCACAAGATCTACGGAAAAAAGATGGATCACGCAGAGGGAAAACGGAGGAAACGGAGGGAGACCGGCGCATTCCCCGATCCCCCTCCGTTTCCTCCGTGTCACCGCTCCGACATTCTCCAGCAACCGCTGCATTCGCTGCTAAGTGACGCTCTAGCTGCAC
Source organism: Longimicrobium sp. (assembly GCF_035474595.1). NCBI lineage: Bacteria > Pseudomonadati > Gemmatimonadota > Longimicrobiia > Longimicrobiales > Longimicrobiaceae > Longimicrobium > Longimicrobium sp. The sequence continues at coordinate 5,777 of NZ_DATIND010000093.1, read as the reverse complement.
CTTACGCCACCCAGCCGAATCCGGCATCCGGCCGGGGTGGGATAGATCTGGGATAGGTTCATGCGGCGTGCTTCTGTTTGCGGTCGCCTTCGGCAAGGAAGGCGCGCATGCTGCGGCATGCCTTGGTAGATGCGTTCGCGCGTGGCGCTGTCGGCGTGTCCGGAGATGCGGTTGAGCACCTGTGCGTCCTGCGCGAACTCGGGCGCAAGGTCCGTTGCCTGCCTGCGGAGCCCGTACAGGGCGCGGCCCTGCTTGTGTGGAATCCCGCAATCGCCTCCAGATCCTTGAACAGCCCCCGGAGGGTCCAATCCTGACAGGCACCCCGCCGCCGCGCGGCTGAGGGGCACGGAGCCGCATTGCAGCTTGCCGCCGGGGAAGAGGAAGTAGTCCGGGATCTCGCCGCGCTGGTACGCGGCTTCGGCCTCGGACAGGTAGCCGGTGGACAGCACCTCGTCCACCAGCGCGCGAAGCTCGGGGTGCAGGTCCACAGTCTCGCCGTGCTTCTTCCCGTTGCCGTGAACGATGAAGCGGCCGAGTCCGAAGCCCCCGACCGCCTCCAAGACCAGATCCGACCGCTTGGCCCGCACCGCCTGCCTGGCGCGGAGTTCGGCCGCAAGCTCGATGAGGAGCCGAAGCCTTGGGTCGCCCTGGGGGAGCGCGGCGAAGATCGCGCCAGCGCGATACCACGTGAATACCACAGGTCCGCGAGCGGAGCTAGGCCAAGGGTTCGAGATAGCCTCCCTGCGAGATTGGCCGGTGCTGGGTCGAAGGGGTCGCATGCCGCCGCCGCTTCAGCGAAGAGCCTGCACGCGACCCAATCCTCGTCACGGCTGCGGGGTGGAACGCGTTGTGTGTGCCGAGGCAGGTGGGTGGATCACCCCGGTCGCGAGGTGCCGATGAACAAGGCTGGGCTGGCTTGCGTGCTGGCGCTGGCGCTGGTGGGCGGCGCCTGCGCGTCGGCGCCGGTTCGCGACGGCGAGGGCAGGACGGCGACCCCACCGCTGTTCGTGGTGGACGGCCGCATCGTGGTGGACGGCGACGGCACCAGAATCGACCCCGACAGCATCCTGGACGTCAAGGTGCTGGGGGGCGAGCAGGCCATGTGGGCGTATGGCGCACGGGGTGAGCACGGTGCGGTGCTGATCGCCACGCGGCCGGCCGCGGCCGACGCCGGGGGCGCCGGCTGCTGGCTCGCGAACGGGTGCAACGACGTTGCGCTCCCGCCGCCGCGGCCGGCTGCCGGATACATTATTCGTGACCAGCCCAGCATCCAGCAGGGGGAGCCACCCTTGTTCGTGATCAACGACCGGGGCTGCAAAGCGGGAGCATGTGGCGCGGTGAGCCTTGGCGACATCACGGGGGTATGGGTGGTTACCGGCCCAGCGGCTTCGGCGCTCTACGGCACCGCCGGCGTCAACGGCGTCGTGATCATCACCACACGCCACCCTCGAGCACGGAGATGATGCCCGCGCACCTCGCTGCCGCCTTCGCTCTCTGCCTCTGAGGGTAGGTTCACCAGGTGCATGAAAATCCCGTTTATTTCGAAGTCCTATCCGATCCGACGACCTCCGGCACGCGGGCGATAGAGCTTCGGTCCTCAGCGCGGTAACCATCGCCGCCGAGAGCGATGGCGATGCCCATGAGGATCAGCACGAGCACGAGGATTCGGCGGAAGCCGAGCAGATAGGCACCGATGAGCAGAAATGGAGGCAAGCGTACGAAAGGGGCGGGCTCCGCGTAGCACGGTGCCCGCCCCTTTCGTGGGATAGGTTGCGGGATAGGTTTACCGCGAAAACGCGGCATTTCGGCGCGGGGAATCCGGTAGGCCCTTCCGGAACATCAAGGATTTACAAGGGTTTTCGGCACCCGCGCCGATTCCTTCTGTGACTCCGTGTGATGCCCTTCTGTTTACCCGGTCAGGGATTCGCGAAGTCCGCGGTCGGGAGGAAGCGCGGCGGCTTGCGGTGCTTCGTCCCCTGCTCGAAGGCGAAGGCGAGCTTGATGAGCGTCGGCTCGCTCCACGCACGGCCGATGAACGAGACGCCGACCGGCAGCCCGAACGCGTAGCCCGCGGGAACGGTGATGTTGGGGTATCCGGCCACCGCCGCCGGGGTGGAGCTTCCGCCCACGCCGTGGTCGCCCAGCAGGAGGTCGATCGCCCACGGCAGGCTTCCCGTGGGCGCCACGATGGCGTCCAGGCGGTGCTGCGCCATCACCGCGTCGATCCCCTCGCGGCCGGCCAGGCGCACGCACTTGGCCCGCGCGGTCACGTAGGCGCGGTCGGTGAGCGGCCCCTTCTCCTGCGCCATGAGCATGATCTCCTGCCCGAAGTACGGCATCTCCCGCGCGCGGTCCCGCTCGTTGTAGTCGATCACGTCCTTCAGCGTCCGCACCTTCGCCGTGGGCCCGCGGCTGGCGAAGTACTGCGCCAGGTCGGCCTTGAAGTCGTAGAGCAGGACGTTGAACTCGTCCTCGTCGTACTCGCCCAGGTGCGGGACGTCCGCCGGATCGACGATGACGGCGCCCAGCTTCCGCATCTCCTCGATCGCGGCGTTCACCACGCGGTCGGCGTGCGGGTCCGCGCCGAAGAAGCGCTTGCGCGCCACCCCGATGCGCGCGCCGCGCAGCCCGTTCGGGTCCAGGAAGCGCGTGTAATCCGGCTGCACGTGCCCGCGGCTGGCGGCGGTGGCCGCATCGCGCGGGTCCACGCCGGCGAGGACGGAGAGCAGCGCGGCGGCGTCGGCCACGGTGCGCGCCATCGGCCCCGCCGTGTCCTGGCTGTGCGAGAGGGGGACGACGCCCGCGCGGCTGACGAGCCCCAGCGTGGGCTTGATCCCCACCACCGAGCTGGACGACGACGGGCAGACGATGGAGCCGTCCGTCTCCGTCCCCACCGCGACGGCGGCGAAGTTGGCGGCCACGGCGGCGCCGCTCCCGCTGCTGGAGCCGCAGGGGGTGCGGTCCAGCGCGTACGGGTTCAGGCACTGGCCGCCGCGCCCGCTCCAGCCGCTGGACGCGTGCGTAGAGCGGAAGTTGGCCCACTCGCTGAGGTTGGCCTTGCCCAGGATGATGGCCCCCGCCGCGCGCAGCCGCTCGGCCAGGAACGCGTCGCGCGGGGCGGGCGCGCCCTCCAGTGCGTACGACCCGGCGGTGGTCTGCATCCGGTCGGCCGTGTCGACGTTGTCCTTCACCAGCACGGGAATGCCGTGCAGCGGCCCGCGCACGCGCCCCGCCTTCCGCTCGGCGTCCAGCGAATCGGCGATCCGCAGCGCGTCGGGGTTGGTCTCGATCACCGAGCGCAGCGCGGGCCCCTGCCGGTCCATCGCCTCGATGCGGCCCAGGTACGCCTCCGTGATGGAGCGCGCGGTGTAGCGGCCGCCGCGCATCCAGTCCTGCAGCTGCTGGACGGTGGCCTCTTCCAGCTCGAACGGCGGCGGGGTGAACGCCCGCGGCGCCGGCTGCGCGGCCGCCGGCGTGGCGGAAAGGCCGGGAACCTGCCCGGCAGCGCCCGCAACGGCGGCCAGAGCGCCGACCTGCAGGAAGCCGCGGCGGCTCAGCCCACGGTTCTCGGGCGTGGCGGACGGATCGTTCGAATCGTGATCGCGCTCGGACATCTGCGGCGGCGGGATTGGGTTTCCAATGGGGAACGGATGATCGTACTCCGCCCCCGATCCCCCGGCAAGCGGCGGAAGATGCCGCGTTCTCCAATATCTCCAGTCCGATCAGCAGCCGTTCCCCACTCTCCCCTCCCCCGCGGAGGGGCCGGGGGGAGGGGGCCAGCCAGGCGGGCAGGATGCATCCCTACGCCACCAACGCCTCTCCTCACGCTCAGGTCTCCCCTCCCCCAGGCAGTTTGGGGGGAGGGGCGGGGGAGAGGGCCGCGGCGCCGGGAGACGCACCAAACCCCATCACCCTCGATGACCTGTTTTCCTCCACCATCGCGAAGTATCCATCCAGCCGGTCCTGCAGTTTCCCCATCCCCAACCCCAAGCGAATCCGCCGCTTATCGCCCCTGCCTTTTTTCTGGCGCAATCCTTCCAGCCCGCATAGACTTCGCGGCGAAAATGCTCGCACCCACCAGCACCGGCGGCAGATGCGGATTCTTTACGTCTCACACTCGTTCCCGCTGCGGGGCGACCCGGTCAGCAACGTGGGCGGGATGCAGCGCGTGGCCACCGGCCTGCACGCCGCCCTGGCGGCGCGGGGCGACCTGCGCCTGTCGTCGCTCGTGCTGGAGACCAGCTGGAAGGCCACGCCGTACCGCATGCCCGGCTTCATGGCCGGCCTGCTGCGCGCCATCCCGCGCGTGGTGGAGGAGGAGAACGTCGACGTCGTGCTCTTCTCGTCGATGGTCACCGCCTCGCTGGCCGTGGCGCTGCGCAAGCGGCTGCGGGGAACGGTGCTGGCCGCCATCCCCGTGGGGCGCGACGTGACGCTGCCCACGCCCGGCTACCCGTGGTTCGTGCGCCGCGTCTTCCGCGCGCTGGACATGGTGTTTCCCATCAGCCGCGCCACGGCCGACGAGTGCCTGGCCCGCGGCGCCGACCCGGCGTCCGTGCACGTGGTCCCCTGCGGCGTGGACGTGGGCGCGTTCGAGGCGCCGCGCGACCGGGCCGCCGCGCGCCGCGAGCTGCTGCGCGCCATCGGCGAGTCGCCCGCCACCGTGCCGGACGATGCGCTGCTGCTGGTGAGCGTCGGCCGGCACCAGGAACGCAAGGGGTTCCAGTGGTTCGCGGACGAGGTGATGCCGCGCCTTCCCGCCGACGTCTTCTACCTCGTCACGGGCGAAGGGCCGATGACGCCGCGCATCCGGGCCGCCATCGGCCGGCACGGGCTGCAGGGGCGCGCGCGGCTGCTGGGAAAGGTGCCCGAGGCCATGCTGCGGACGCTGTACCGCGGCGGCGACCTGTTCGTGATGCCCAACATCCACGTTCCCGGAGACATCGAGGGGTTCGGGGTGGTGATGCTGGAGGCGGGGATGTGCGGGATGCCGGTGCTGGCGGCCGACCTGGAGGGGATCAGCGACGTGGTGCGCGAGGGCGAGAACGGGCACTTGGTGCCCAGCCGCGACGCGGCGGCCTTCGCGCAGGCGGTGATGGGCTACCGCGCCGACCGCGCGCGCCTGTCCGCGGCCAGCCGCGCCGCGGCGCGGTGGACGGCGCGCACGTATTCGTGGGACGGGATCGCGGACCAGTTCGTGGAGATCTTCCGGGAGCGGCTGGGCCGTCCGGCCCCCGCCCCCGCGGCGCGCGCGGCCGGCGCGCGCTGACGCACCTCCATCGGAGGAAGACGCGCATGAACGACCTGATCCCCCTGGTCACGATCCTGGGATCGTTCCTGATCGTGCTGATCCCGGTGGCGGGGCTGACCGCGCGCTTCGCGCTGAAGCCGCTGATCGAGTCCGTCACCCGCGCCCTGCAGGCCCGCCAGGGCGGCGACGCCGCGGCCGCCGAGCGGCGCCTGGCGCGGGTGGAGGAGGAGCTGGCCGCCCTCCGCGCCGAGATCCGCAAGCTCGGCGACGGCCGCGACTTCGACCGCAGCCTGGCCGCCTCCGGCGCCGACGCCGCCGCCGGCGAGGGGTGAGATCACGGGGGGGGGAACGGCCTTCTTGCGCTGATGCTGGACACCGAGCGGACCAGCCTCGCGCAGTTTGCGAGGCTTCCCGTAGTTGTTGCTGCGACTTCAACGCTTGGTGGGATTTAAACTGTACAGAAAGGTGCCTGTGGCAGTAGAGTTCGATGACAACCCCTATCCCCGCCAGGACAGGAGCGAACTCA